>NZ_JARHXQ010000355.1:0-10781 GCF_029222765.1 Arthrobacter sp. Cr_A7
TGGTTGGATGGGGCCCGGACGAAGCTCTAGTCCGAGACCACGAGGGTTTCGGCGCCGGCGAGCCTGGCTTTCCCGCTGTCGAGGAGGGGTTCGACGGCGGCGCGCAGGGCCGTCATCGAGTCATCCAGTTCCAGCATCACCGGGTGCTGGTACGCGATGAGTGCCAGCATGTCGCGTACAGCCTCGGCGGCGTCATCGGCATCCAGCGCCGGTTCGTGGCCGACGAAGACGTCCGTGGGTGCCTCCGTTCCCTCGGGCTCAGGGCCCTGGGCGGGGTCCGGGTTCGCGGGCGCCGCATAGCTGACCGCGAAGGCGCGGATGCGGCCCTTCTTACTCGGCGCCACCCCCGCACCGAACGCCGATTCCGGCTGTGCCCGCAGCACGATGGCGCCGTGCGCTCCGGTGAGGTCATCCAGGAACAGCTTCTGAACCTGGCCCATGGACAGCACGCCCGGGGAATCCCAGCCGTGGATGGAGGTGTAGTACCTGCCCACCACGTCAGTCAGTTCCACGGACCCGGTGGCCAGCTCCATCACCACGTCGGAGCCGGCGTCCTCGTCGCCGGCGGACCCGCCGTCCTTGGCAGGGAACACGGGAAGCCGCAAGGCACCCGGTTCCACGATGACCAGCCGGGACCGCTGGATGGGCGAAAGTCCCACGGCTTCGGCGAAGGCTGCCCCCGGCGTACCGGGCTCCACCTTGGCGCGGAACTTGGCAACGCCCGACGGCGCGTGCTCGGCTTCCCGCCGCAGCATGGCCAGGAGGCTGGCTCCGATGCCGGCACGGCGGTGGTCCTTCGCCACTTCGATGTACGTCCACAGCCGTTCAGGGTGCAGCGAGGCCTCGTAGACCACACCGGCAGCCACCGGGATCCCGACCTCGTCGATCACGTCCTCGGCCACGATGCAGCGGCGCCAGAGAGCGCCGCCGGTGCCGGCAGAGGACGGCGCGAGCGCGCCGCGGAACTGGCGCGCCTGGGACGTTTCCGGGCCGCCCCAGATTTCAAGGAGCGCCAGGTCGTCGCCCTCGCGCCATTCGCGGTATTCGATGGCCATGCTCAGGCGCCGATCAGGCGTGCGGCCAGGTAGCCCTCCACCTTGTCCAGGGAAACGCGTTCCTGGCTCATGGTGTCCCGCTCGCGGATGGTCACGGCCTGGTCCTCGAGGGTGTCGAAGTCAACCGTGATGCAGAACGGGGTGCCGATCTCGTCCTGGCGGCGGTAGCGGCGGCCGATGGCGCCGGCATCGTCGAAATCGATGTTCCAGTTCTTGCGCAGCTGGGTGCCGAGGTCCTTGGCTTTCGGGGACAGGTCCTCGTTGCGGCTCAGCGGCAGCACGGCGGCCTTCACCGGGGCCAGCCGCGGGTCCAGCTTCAGGACGGTGCGGACGTCCACGCCGCCCTTGGCGTTGGGGGCCTCGTCCTCGGTGTAGGCGTCCACCAGGAAGGCCATGAAGGAACGGGTCAGGCCGGCCGCGGGTTCAATGACGTACGGGGTGTAGCGCTCGTTCGTGGCCTGGTTGAAGTAGCTCAGGTCCGTGCCGGAGGCCTTGGCGTGCGTCGAGAGGTCGAAGTCGGTCCGGTTGGCGATGCCTTCCAGCTCGCCCCACTCGGAGCCCTGGAAGCCGAAGCGGTATTCGATGTCCGTTGTGCCCTTGGAGTAGTGGCTGAGCTTTTCCTGCGGGTGCTCGAAGAAGCGCAGGTTCTCTTCACGGATGCCCAGGCCGGTGTACCAGGCCATGCGCTCCTTCATCCAGTACTGGTGCCACTCTTCGTCCGTGCCGGGCTCGACGAAGAACTCCATCTCCATCTGCTCAAACTCGCGGGTGCGGAAGATGAAGTTTCCGGGCGTGATCTCGTTGCGGAAGGACTTCCCGATCTGGCCGATGCCGAACGGGGGCTTCTTGCGGGAGGTGGTGAGGACGTTGTTGAAGTTCACGAAGATGCCCTGGGCGGTTTCCGGTCGCAGGTAGTGCATGCCCTCTTCACTGGCCACGGGGCCCAGGAAGGTCTTGAGCAGGCCGGAGAATTCCTGCGGCTCGGTCCATTCACCGCGGGTGCCGCAGTTGGCGCAGGCGATGTCCTTCAGGCCGTTCTCGGCGGGGCGGCCCTTCTTCTCCTCGTACTCTTCCTCGAGGTGGTCGGCGCGGTAGCGCTTGTGGCAGGAGAGGCATTCCACCAGCGGGTCGGAGAAGACCTCCACGTGGCCGGAGGCTTCCCACACCTGGCGGGGCAGGATGACGGAGGAGTCCAGGCCCACCACGTCCTCGCGGCCGCGGACCATGGACTGCCACCACTGGCGCTTGATGTTTTCCTTCAGCTCGGCGCCAAGGGGCCCGTAGTCCCAGGCAGAACGCGAACCTCCGTAGATCTCACCGGCCTGGAACACGAAGCCCCTCCGCTTGGAGAGGGAAATGACCTGGTCGAGAACGGATTTTGCTGCCATGGGGTAACTCCAGTTTCTACAGGGCCGCTGGGTGCGGTCCGCGGTTTTCAGGCCCCGGGCATCACCAAAAGCAGGGCACTTCCGGTGGCCGGGCGGGGCGGATGAAGGGGGTGGTAAAGCTGCGTGTCCTAGCCTACCGGCCGCTGCCTGCGGAGCGCGCCCCGCGGCCACGGCAGCGTGGCCAGGATAATGGCGGCCAGCGTCAGGATGGTGCCCAGGACGGTGGCGGGCGCCACCACGGTGCCGGGGGCGGGAAGCACCACGTCCAGGGCCAGCGATCCGAGCAGCTGGCCCGCGATCATTCCCAGCCCCGTCACCAGGACGCCCAGACTTCGAACCAGCAGCGCTCCCAGTCCAATGAAGACACAGCCCATCGGACCGCCGAGGTAGTACCACCACTCCCCCGGCAGTGGGTTGCCCGGCCCTGCCACCGCAACCTTGACGGCGAGCGCCGTCCACAGCACCAAGCAGCCGGCAATGAAGTTGACCAGCGTAGCGGCGATGGGGGTCCCGTAGTGGACTGTGGCGGTGCCGTTCATGGCCTGCTGGAAGCTCATGAGGAACCCTGCGGCCACGGGGAGCAGGAGCGGAAGCACCAAAGAAGCGGGACCGCCGTCGGTTCCGGGCGCGGAGCCTGAGGCGAAACGCGGCGAAACAGCCCATGCGACGGCGGCGATGGTGAGCACGCAGCCGATGATCCGGATGCCCGTGACCGGTTTCTTGCCCGCGGGCCCGAGGCCCAGCCGGTCCACCAGGAGTCCGCTCACCGTCTGCCCGGTGACGGTGGCCACCGTGAACAGCGCCACCCCAAGGAGGCCCACCGTGAAGGACTGGGCAAAGACAAAGACCGCCCCGATGCAGCCGGCGAGGACGTAGGTGCGGGGAAAGGCCCTGCTGCGGACGGCCGGAATGATCCTGGCCAGCCCGGCGCGGCCGCGGGGCAGGAGCAGCGAGATGACGATCATGACCACCAGGCCTGTGCTAAAGCTCACCACGGCGGCGGCGATTCCGTCATTAAGCCGGGCTCCGAGTGCTCCGTTGATGCGGCCCTGGACAGGGATGGCAAGGCCGGCGCCCACCGCCAGCGGCAGGCCTGCGAGCAGCGGCAGGCGGGAGGTGGAGGTCATTGAATCCACCTTACGTCAGGCATTATTGCTACATGAGCAACCCCGTTGAGGACGTCCCCATCCGTGACAGCATGATCCGCCTGGGCCAGCTGCTGAAGCTCGCCAACCTGGTGGAGGACGGCGTGGAGGCCACGGAGCTGATCAAGAACGGCCTGGTGAAGGTCAACGGCGAAATCGACGACCGGCGCGGCCGCCAGCTGCACAACGGCGACACCGTCACGGTCAATAACCAGACCGTCCGCGTGGTGGCACCCGAAGCGGACTGAACCTGCTGCGCCGGCGGAGCGGCGCCCGAAAGGTGACCGGCCGCCGTCGTACGCCTACTTCTTCAGGACCTCGTGGGTGAGGAACTCGCCCACATGCCCGATTTCCTGCTGGTTGATGCCGTGCCACATGCCCGTGTACAGCACTTTGGTGAGCTTGACGTGCTTGCGGACCCAGCCCATGGTGAAGTCGATCTTGTCCGGGGTGATCACGGGGTCCTGCTGGTCCCGCCCCCAGAACATGGGGATGGTTCCGTCCAGTTCGGCGTCCCGGAAGGTAGGGTCGTCGCCGGCGTCCACCACGAAGCCTGACAGGCCGACGACGGCCGCGAAGTCCGTGGGCCGTTGCCGCAGCAGCGTGGTGGCCATGGCCATGCCCATGGAAAAACCGAGCAGGGACACCGAGGGGTGGCCCACCTTGATGGTGTCGATCCAGTCGAGCACGAAGGACGACGCCGCCTTGACCCGGTCCAGCGAGTAGTCGATGGAGGCGGTGAGCGGGAACCAGGTGAAGCCGGGGCCCATGGCAATGGGTGCGCGCACGGAGGCCACCGCGAAGTCCCCTGGCAGCAGGTCGGCGAGGCTCAGCAGGTCCTGCTCGTTGGCGCCATATCCGTGCAGGAGCACCAGCAGCGGCTTTCCGTCGCGCTGGTCCTCCGGGTGGGACCACAGGACAACAGGGGCAGGAAATACATCGGCTTCAGTCATGGTTTCCATTGTTACAGCTACCTGAGGGCAACAACCTACGTTCGCGTAGCCAGAGAGCCGGAAGGCAGGATAAGGACCGTGACTGACGCAAGCATCATTGAAACCCCGCATGCACGCTCCGGATCCCACCCCTGGACCCGGTATGTGGCCATGGGCGATTCCTTCACCGAGGGCATCGGCGACCCCGAGCCCTCAAGCCCCGGCGGCTTCCGCGGCTGGGCGGACCGGGTGGCGGAGGAACTGGGCCGCACCCAGCCGGATTTCGCCTACGCCAACCTCGCGGTACGGGGCCGGCTGCTGCAGCAGATCGTGGACCAGCAACTGGCGCCCTGCCTGGCCCTGAAGCCGGACCTTGTCACCCTGTCCGCCGGGGGCAACGACCTCATCCGCCCGGGCGGCGACCCTGACGCGCTGGCCGAAAAGCTGGATTCCGTGGTCCAGATCCTGGCCATGGGCGGCGCCACTGTGGTCCTCTTCAACGGGCCCGATACCGGTTCGTCCGTGCTGGGCAGGATCCGCAGCAAGGTGGCCATCTATAACGAGAACCTGCGCACCGTCGCGGCCAGGCACGATGCGGTCATTGCGGACATGTGGTCCCTCCGGCAGCTCAGCGACCCCCAGATGTGGGACCAGGACCGGCTGCATTTCTCCCCGCTGGGCCACCACACCATCGCGGCCATGGTGCTGGATGCCCTGAACGTGGAGCACACCCTGGAGCCGCTGCAGCCCAAGGCCCTGCCGCACCGGACGTGGCGCGAGGCGCGGTCCGGCGACCTGGTGTGGGCGCGCGAATACTTTGTCCCGTGGGTGCTGCGCCGCCTCCGCCACCAGTCCTCCGGGGACGGCATCACCGCAAAACGTCCGACGCCGGGGCCCGTCTTTGGCCCGGGCGTTCCGCTGGGTTCGGGCGAGGGGCCGCTGGGTACCGCGGAGCCGTCCCGGCGCTGACGCCGGTACTCGGAACCCGGCAGCGGCGCAGGCGGACGATATGGAACCGGATGTGGTGGTGCGGCTGAGGCTGCAAGCCCAGATGCTTCGGGAGCCCGCTGCCGCATCGCCGGAGGCCGCCTTGCGAAAGCTGCTGGCCGTGCAGGCGCAGGAGTTTCCCTACGCCCGGTGGAGCCTTGCCCAGCGGGTGTCGGCGGGCGCATCCCCCGTTGCGGCAGCGGAGGTTGAGCAGGCAGTGGCCGACGGCCGGATCCTGCGGACGCATATCCTCCGGCCCACCTGGCATTTCGTCCACCGTGACGACCTTCGCTGGCTTGTTGCCCTGTCGGCACCGCGCCTGCATCAGGCCAATGCGCCGACGTACCGCCTCACCGGAATCGATGAAGCAACTGCCGCCCGGGGCAGCGAGGTGCTGGCCGGGGCTGTGGCCGGCGGCAACCACCTCACCCGCGGGCAACTGGCCGTAAAGCTGCAGGAGGCCGGCTTCGAGGCCAGCGGACTGCGCCTTGCGTACATCATCATGCACGCCGAAGCCAGCGGCGTCCTTGCCAGCGGCACGCCGGTCCGGAGCCCGGGTGGTGCGCTGAGGCAGACGTACGCACTGTTTGACGAGCGGGTCCCCGCCGGGCCGGCCGTACCGCTTTCCCGGCCGGAAGCACTGGCTGAACTCGCCCTCCGCTACTTCACCAGCCGGGGACCCGCCACGATCCGGGACTGCGCGGACTGGTCAAAGCTGACAATGACCGATATCCGGCAGGGTGTGCAGCTGGCCATGGAGGCCCATCCCGGTGCCCTGGGAGCAACGGCGATTGACGGCGTCGAGCATTACTATGCTGTAGAAGCCGGCGGGGAAGCCAGCGCTGGTCCTGACCGCGGACCTCGCTCCGATAGCAGACCGCGGGTCGACCTGATCCAGTGCTACGACGAATATGTGATGGGCTATTCCGCCACCCGGCATTACATGGGCGGCAGTGCCCCTTCCTTCCCCTTTGCCGGCGAGCCCATCCACGTGGTGCTGCTGGATGGGCGGATGGCCGGCTCCTGGCGGCACAAACTGCTTCCGGACCGGTGCGAACTCGATATCCGGTTGTCCCATGCCGCTGAAACGCCGGGTTCCCCGTTGGCCGCCGCTGTCCAGGATGCTGTGGACCGCTACGCGGCTTTCACGGGGATCCCGGCCGTTCGTGTGCAGTCCGGGACTAAGCTGGAAGGACACACATGAGAGGCGCCCCACCGTGAGCAACCTGTTTTTCTGGATCATCATCCTGTCACTCCTGATCCCGGTGGCCATGCGGATGTACCGGAAATCCGTGGCCCGCAGGGACCATGGGCAGAGCTTCTCCGGGCGCTACCCGGAGCAGTTCCCGGGCGCCGGCCAATTCCCTGGATCGGCCGGGCCGCAGAGCAAGCAGCCCCGCGACGGCTACACCCAGCAGGACTATTTTGCCGGCGGATTCCAGCAGATCGAGCGGCCGCAGCCCATCAATGATCCCCAGCCGCTGCCCTACCAGTATGGCCAGCCGCCCCAGCAGCCGATGCCGGGCGCCGACAACCGGACCGCGCCGCAGCCGCCGTTCCAGCAGCCCCCGTTCTCCCAGCAGGGCGCGCCCGGCCAGGCCTCCCCCGAACAGCACGCGGCCCCCGCTACTCCCCCGCCGCCGTCGGCCCCTCAGGGCTACCGGGCGCGGAAGCTTGCGGAACTGGACCAGCAATACAGCAACGGCGAACTGTCCGTCGAGGAGTACATGACACGCCGCAGCGACATCATGAACGGCTGAACTGCGTCACCTCCACCAGCGGAAAGCCCACGTGCGTTAGTCCACCAGCGGAAAGCCCTCGCGCGTTAATCCACGCGCTTTAGTCCACCTGCGGAAAGCCCAGGTCGATGACGGACGTTGCGGGGTCCGGCCACCGCGTGGTGACCACTTTGCCTCTGGTGTAGAACCGGATGCTGTCCGGCCCGTACATGTGCGTGTCCCCGAACAGGGAGTTCTTCCAGCCGCCGAAGGAGAAGGTACCCACCGGAACCGGGATGGGCACGTTGACGCCCACCATGCCGGCCTCGACGTCGAACTCGAACTGCCGGGCGGCACCGCCGTCGCGGGTGAAGATGGCAACCCCGTTTCCGAACTCGTTGTCGTTGACCAGGCGGACCGCATCGCTGTAGGTATCTACCCGGACTACGGACAGGACCGGACCGAAGATTTCGTCGTCGTAGACCTTCATGCCCGGCTTGACGTGATCCACCAGGCTGACTCCGATAAAAAACCCGTTGGAATCGAACTGTTGCGAGCGGCCGTCAACAACCACTGTGGCGCCTTCATCTTCGGCGCCTGCCACATAAGAGGCCACCCTGTCCCGGTGCTCGGCCGTGATCAACGGTCCCATCTGTGATGCAGGGTCCGTCCCGGGACCAATCGTCAGGGTGGCCATCCGGCTTTGGATGGCCGCCACCAGGTCGTCGGCGATGGCACCGACGGCGACGAGCACGCTGACCGCCATGCAGCGCTCACCGGCCGAGCCGTAGGCAGCCGAAATGGCGGCGTCTGCTGCCATATCCAGGTCCGCGTCCGGCAGGACCACCATGTGGTTCTTGGCCCCGCCCAGGGCCTGGACCCGCTTGCCGTGGTCCGCCGCGCGCTTGTAAATCGACTGCGCAATGGGGGTTGAGCCCACGAAGCTGACGGCCTTGACGTCCGGGTGTTCGAGCAGGACGTCCACCGCCTCTTTGTCGCCCTGCACCACGTTCAGCACACCGGCCGGCAGTCCCGCTTCGGCGAAGACTTCCGCGATGAACACGGCGGAGGACGGGTCCTTTTCACTGGGCTTCAGCAGCACGGTGTTGCCGCACGCCAAGGCACTGCCGATCATCCAGAGCGGCACCATGGCCGGGAAGTTGAACGGGGTGATGCAGGCGACCACACCCACAGGCTGCCGGACGGAGTGCACGTCCACGCCGCTGGAAACCTGCTCCGAGCGTTCCCCCTTAAGCATGTGAGACAGTCCGGTGGCGAACTCGATGTTCTCGAGGCCGCGCGAAATCTCCCCTTCGGCGTCGGAGAGTACTTTGCCGTGCTCACTGGTCAGGATGGCGGCCAGCTCGGACTTGCGCTGCGTGAGGATTTCGCGGACCCGGAAGAAGATGTTGGTCCGCTTCGCCAGGCTCGTCGCCCGCCAGGCGGGCAGCGCGGCCGTGGCAGCGGCGATGGCTTCCTCTACCCGGGCAGCGGAAGCGAGCGCAACCTGCTTTTCCTGTTCTCCGGTGGCCGGGTTGAACACGGGGCCGAAGCGCTCGGCATCGGCAACGCGGCTGCCGTTGATGTAATGCGGAATGGTGTGCATGAAAGTCTCTCTTCTACTTTGCTGAATCCAGGGAACCGTCGGCGAGCTTGATGATCATGGAGCAGTCCTTGCCGGACTCGCCCGCATCGATGAGGCGCTGGTACAGCTGCTGAACATGCCTGCCGATTTCGAGCGGCGTGCCGGTGTCCTCGGCAGCGCTGATGGCCAGGCCGATGTCCTTGTTCGCCAGCTCGGCGGTGAACGTAGGCGCGAAGTCGTTGTTGGATGCGGCCGTGGGGACCACACCGGGAACGGGGTACCAGGTGCGCAGGGCCCAGCTGTCACCGGAGGACACGGAGGCGATGTCCCAGAACACCTTCTTGTCGAGTCCGAGCCTGTCGGCCAGCACTGCACCCTCAGCGGTGGAGGCCAGGTTGATCAGGAGCATCAGGTTGTTGCAGATCTTGGCCGCTTGGCCGGTAGTGGCTCCGCCGGTGGGGATGATGTTGGTGGCCATCGGCCCGATGTAGCGGGTGGCATCCGCTACTGCGTCGGCTTCACCGCCCACCATAAACGTGAGTGTTCCTGCTTTGGCGCCACTCATCCCGCCGGAGACGGGGGCATCGACGAAGCGGAAGCCGGCGGCAGCGGCGGCGTCGTGCAGTTCACTGGCAGCCGCGATATCGATGGTGGAGGAATCGACCAGGAGCGTCCGTGTTTCCGCATGTGCCAGCACGCCGTCCGCACCCAGGTAGACGGCCTTGGCATGTTCGCCCTTCGGAAGCATGGTGAACACAACATCGGCGCCCGCCACAGCCTCTGCGATGCTTCCCGCCGGCTTCACACCGCCAGCCTCGGCAGCGGCGACGGCGGCGGGGTTGAGGTCGAATCCCCGTACGTCGTGACCCGCCTTGGCGAGGTTCCCCGACATGGATCCGCCCATGTTTCCCAAACCGATCCAACCGACTACTGCCATGGCATAAGCTCCTTTGCTGTGCCTCCGGCCGGGACCGGCCGGAGGGTCTGTGTCCACCATCACACCCTGCTACAGTGCAATCAAGGGGAAAAATCACAGACGGTATGTGCACTGATGCACACGAATGAAGGGACATCCGGTGGCGCGGCTTCCAAGTCCGGACGACCTGTTGATCCTGCTCACTGTGGCCAGACTGGGACGCTTCAACGCGGTCGCCGAAACCATGGGCACCACGCACACCACGATTTCGCGGCGGATCCTCGCCCTCGACAAGCAATTGGGCGGCAGGACCCTGGAGCGCAGCCCGCACGGGTGGGAGCTGACGGAGCTTGGCGCCTCGGCCGTCGCGGCTGCGGAAACGATCGAGGAAACACTTGGGTCACTGGCCGCCGTTGTGGGCCAGGACCGGGACGCAGTGTCCGGCATGGTGCGCATCAGCACCTCTGACGGTTTCGGCGCCGAATTCGTCACTCCTGCCCTGGTCCGCCTCCAACAGCGGCACCCGTTGCTGAATGTGGAGATGCTCAGCGCCACGCGCAAGGTCAGCCAGAACCGCTCCGGCGTGGACCTTGAAGTGGTGGTGGGCCGCACGGATGTGAGCAATGCGCAGGCCATCTTCCTGGCCAACTACTTCCTGCGGCTCTATGCCAGTCCCGCGTACGCGGCGCAGCGGGGCTTGCCGGAAACGCCCGACGGCGTGGGGCAGCACGGCTTCGTCTCCTACGTTGAGTCCGCCCTGCAGGTTGCCGAACTGGGCCACCGGTCCTCGCAGTTGCCGATGCCGAAATCCAGCTTCCAGGCGACGAGCATCTTTGCCCAGGTGGAGGCGGTGCGCCGCGGCGCCGGCATCGGGCTGCTCCCGAACTTTATGGTGGCGCAGAACGCGGAGTTCATTCCGGTGCTCCCCGACGCCTTCCAGCGCCAGATTCCCGTCTGGGCGGTGGCCCGGCCGGAATCGCTCCGGTCCGCCCGGGTGCAGGCCGTGATTGCTGCCCTCAAGGAAGAAGTGGCGGCCCGCCAGGATCTGCTGGCAG
>NZ_JARHXQ010000356.1:0-1418 GCF_029222765.1 Arthrobacter sp. Cr_A7
TGTCCTGGTCAACCGCGCCGAGGGCCGCGCCTACGAAGCGATCGTGGATCTTGATTCGGGCATCGTCTCGAAGTGGACACAGCTGGCCGCCAACGTTCACCCGCCCTTCATGCTCGACGAGTTCGCCGAGGGTGAAGAGGCGTGCCGGAAGAACCCCGAGGTCCAGGCTGCCCTCGCCAAGCGCGGCATCACCAACATGGACCTGGTCTGCTTCGAACCGTGGTCCGTCGGCTACTTCGGTGAAGACAACGAAGGCCGCCGCCTGATGCGTGCCCTGGTCTTCGTCCGCGAAGAGGCTGATGACAGCCCCTACGCACACCCGATCGAGAACTTCATCGTCATCGTGGACCTGAACTCCGGCGAGGTTGTACAGCTCCAGGACGATCAGGCCATCCCGGTCCCGAGCGCCAGTGGCAACTACCTGCCCAAGTACGTCGGACCGGCCCGCACCGACCTCAAGCCGATCTCCATCACCCAGCCCGAAGGCGCGTCCTTCACGGTGACCGGAAACCACGTCCAGTGGGCCGACTGGTCCTTCCGGGTGGGGTTCACGCCCCGCGAAGGCTTGGTCCTGCACCAGCTGAAGTTCCGGAACAAGGGCGTCGAGCGTCCCGTCATCAACCGCGCCTCGCTGTCCGAAATGGTTGTCCCGTACGGTGACAGCGCCCCCGTCCAGGCCAAGAAGAACGCTTTCGACTCCGGTGAATACAACATCGGCAATATGGCGAACTCCCTCACCCTGGGCTGTGACTGCACCGGCGAGATCAAGTACTTCGATGGCATCACCACCGACAGCCTCGGCAACCCGCTGACGATCGAAAACGCGATCTGCATGCATGAGGAAGACGACAGCATCCTGTGGAAGCACTTCGATTTCCGTGAAGGCACCACCGAAACTCGGCGCAGCCGCAAGCTCGTAATCTCCTTCATCGCCACTGTTGCCAATTACGAGTACGCCTTCTACTGGCACCTCTTCCTCGATGGCAGCATCGAGTTCCTGGTCAAGGCCACCGGCATCCTCTCCACCGCCGGCCAGAAGCCGGGTGAAAAGAGCCCGTACGGGCAGACGCTGAACAACGACGGGCTCTACGCCCCGATCCACCAGCACATGTTCAACGTCCGCATGGACTTCGAAGTGGACGGCCCGAAGAACGCCGTCTACGAAGTGGACATGGAAATCCCCGAGGACAACCCGACCCACACCCTGTTCAAGGCAGTGGACCGGCTCCTGGAAACCGAGCAGAAGGCCATCCGGAAGACCGACTCCTCCAAGCACCGCTTCTGGAAGATCGCCAACCACGACAGCAGGAACCTCGTGGACGAACCGGTGGCCTACCGCCTGATCCCCACCGACGGCATCCAGCTTGCCGCCGGTGACGAATCCTACGTGAGCAAGCGTGCGCAGTTTGCCCGCAACA
>NZ_JARHXQ010000357.1:0-3864 GCF_029222765.1 Arthrobacter sp. Cr_A7
TGTCGTTAATAGCGCAGGGCCGTAAGTCGTGCGCCCGGTCCTCAGGACCCGCTGTCAGCACGCCCTGCGGTAGGCCAGGAAGCGGGCCCGGCCGAACCGGCGTCGTACTCCTCAAGCGGGACGTCGTTGCGCTGCCAGGCCAGAAGCACCGGCTCAACAATCCGCCAGCAGTCCTCCGCGGTGTCGCCGCGGACAGACAGCAGGGGATCACCGGCGAGCACGCCCTCCAGGACTTCGCCATAGGGGAGGAGTTCGGAGGCACTCAGTTCGGCCTGAAGGGTGGCCCGGCTCAGGCTGAAGATGTCTCCGGGGCCATTGACATCGACGTCGAACTGCAAAGTATCCGGGCCGAAGCCGATCCGCAGCTGGTTTGGGGAGTCCACGCCCGTGAAGCCTTTGGGCAGGTGGGGGACCGGGCGGAACGTGACCACGGCTTCCTTGCGCTTGGCACCCAAAGCCTTGCCGGACCGCAGGACGAACGGGACATCCTTCCAGCGCCAGTTGTCGATCCCTATCTGGATCTCCGCGAGGGTTTCGGTTCCGCGGTCCGCGTCCACTCCCTCCTCCCTGGCGTAGTCCGGCACCGCCTTTCCTGCCACAGAGCCTGCGGTGTAGCGTGCCCTGCGGGTGGAGGCGGCGAAGGGGGCACGGACGCTGCTGGCCCGAAGGACGGCGGAGATGGCATCGCGCAGGTCCCGCTCGCCCACGGTGGCCGGCGGCTCGATGGCCATCAGGGCCATAATCTGCAGCAGGTGGCTTTGGATCATGTCCCGGAGGGCGCCGGCGCCGTCGTAGTAGCGCGCCCGCCCTTCCAGGGCCAGGTCCTCGTCAAAGATGATTTCCACCTTTTCAATGTGGTGGCGGTTCCAGACGGGCTCAAGGAAGTTGTTGGCAAAGCGCAGGCCCAGGATGTTCAGCACGGTGGCCTTGCCCAGGAAGTGGTCAACCCGGTGGATGTGGTCCTCGGGCACCAGCCGCACCAGGGTCCGGTTAAGGGACCGTGCGGATTCCTCGCCCGACCCGAACGGTTTCTCCATCACCAGCCGCGTCCCGTCCGGGACGTCCTCGGGCTGCAAGGCCTCACACGCGAGCTGGCTGATCTTCGGCGGGAGCGCAAAATAGACGGCCACGGGCCCCTCGAGGCTGCGCAGCAGTGCGGCAAGGCCGCCGCCGGCGGTGACGTCCAGCTGATGGTAGACAGTTTCCTTTTCGAGCGCCTGAAGCGCTTCCTGTCCCTCGGCGGCTGCGGCTTCGGCGGTTGCAGCAAACGACGAATGCACCCTCTCCCGCCACTGTTCCGGGGTCCACGGATCAGATCCCGCCCCGACGAGCCGCAGCCCTGCCGCGCGGCCCTTCGCCACCAGCCGCGCCAGCCCGGGCAGGAGGAGCCGGCCGGTAAGATCGCCGGAGGCACCGAGGATGAGCAGGGTTCTTACAGTTGTTTGGCTCGTCATTTTGCCAGCATGCCATCTTGGGTGCCCGACTTGGTACCCTAGATAGTCGAGTCCCGATCATCCACTGAAAGAAGTGCACGGCGCGTGTTCAATTCACTCTCTGACCGGTTGACAGCAACCTTCAAGAATCTCCGCGGCAAAGGCCGCCTCACCGAGGCCGACGTCGATGCAACAGTCCGCGAGATCCGCCGCGCCCTTCTGGACGCCGACGTTGCAGTCCCCGTTGTCCGGGAATTCACGGGGCGGGTCCGCGAACGCGCCCTGGGCGCCGAGGTATCGGCCGCACTGAACCCGAGCCAGCAGATCGTCAAGATCGTCAACGAGGAACTCGTGGAGATCCTCGGCGGCGAGACCCGCCGCATCCGGCTCGCCAAAAACGGCCCCACCATCATCATGTTGGCAGGCCTGCAGGGTGCCGGTAAGACAACCCTGGCCGGCAAGCTGTCCAAGTGGCTGAAGGCGCAGGGCCACAGCCCCATGCTGGTGGCCTGTGACCTGCAGCGACCCAACGCCGTCACCCAGTTGCAGGTGGTGGGCCAGCGCGCCAACGTGCCGGTGTTCGCGCCCCACCCGGGCGCCACCTCGTCCGAACTTGAGCACCCTGCGGGTGACCCCGTGGCGGTGGCGCGTGCCGGCGTCGAGGAAGCCCGCCAGAAGCTGCACGACGTCGTCATCGTTGACACCGCGGGCCGCCTCGGCGTCGACGCCGACATGATGGAACAGGCACGCCAGATCCGCCGCGCCATCGTGCCCAACGAAGTCCTGTTTGTTATCGACGCCATGATCGGCCAGGACGCCGTGAACACGGCGCACGCCTTCGACGAAGGCGTCAACTTCACCGGCATCGTCCTCTCCAAGCTCGACGGCGACGCCCGCGGTGGTGCCGCGCTGTCCGTCGCGTCGGTCACCGGTAAGCCCGTAATGTTCGCCTCCACCGGCGAGGGCCTGGACGACTTCGAGCTGTTCCACCCGGACCGGATGGCCTCGCGCATCCTGGACATGGGCGATGTCCTCACGCTCATCGAGCAGGCCGAAAAGTCCTGGGACAAAGATGAAGCTGCCCGGATGGCGAAGAAGTTCGCCGACCAGGAGGACTTCACCCTGGACGACTTCCTGGCCCAGATGCAGCAGATCCGCAACATGGGCTCCATGAAGAAGATGCTCATGATGATGCCCGGCGCGCAGAACATCCGCCAGCAGCTGGAGCAGTTCGACGAGCGCGAGATCGACCGCGTGGAAGCGATTGTCCGCTCCATGACCCCGCACGAGCGCGTTGCGCCCAAGATCATCAACGGATCCCGCCGCGCCCGCATCGCGCGCGGCTCCGGTGTGCACGTTTCCGAGGTCAACGGACTGCTGGAACGATTCGCCCAGGCCCAGAAGATGATGAAGAAGATGGCCCAGGGGGGCATGCCGGGAATGCCCGGGATGCCCGGAATGCCCGGGGCGGGCGGCGGAGCCCGGAAGAACGCCAAGAACGCACCGAAGAAGAAGGCAAAGTCGGGCAACCCTGCAAAGGCCGCCCAGGAGCGCAAGGACGCCGAAGCACGGCGTGCCAATGCAGCCAAGGCCCTGCCCACCGGCGCGGCCTTCGGCCAGCAGGGGAGCGACTTCGATCCGTCCCAGCTGAACCTGCCCAAGGGCTTCGACAAGTTCCTCGGCAAGTAACAGCATCCCAACCAGGTAGCAGCAGGTGTCGTTTTGAGGGCTCAAAACGACACCTGTTGCCGTTTGCAGGGGTTGCCGGTGCCGTGGAATAGGGTTGGGTCATGTTCAAGCAGAGGGTAGTGTTCGTGCACGGCGCCGGAAGTTTCGGTGCCGCGGCCTGGCCGCGCCAACACGGTATGGCGCTGTCCTACGACGCACTGTTCCTGCGCCGCCACGGGTACGATCCCGTCGCCGAACCCGTGGAGTCCTCCTTCGCCGAGGACACGGCCATCGTGCTGCGGTCCCTGGCCGACGACGGCCGCGGTGCCGCGGGCGGACACATCGTGGCTCATGCACAAGGGGCCATCGCCGCCATGATGGCCGCCGTCGAACGGCCAGACCTCGTCTATTCGCTGACCCTCGTGGAGCCGGCGTGCCTCTCCCTTACAGCGGAACTGCCGGCCACAGCGGCCCATATCCGCCTCATGCAGCCGTTGTTCGACGTCCGCCGCCAACTCAGCGACGAGGATTTCCAGCGGGAGTTCGTCCGGCGGGTCTACGCCACGGACCTCCAGGAGCCGGTCACTGCCGAGGAGAAGCGCTCGGCCAGGCGGCTGCGGCTGCAATCACCGTCGTGGGAGGCACCGCTGCACATCGTTCCGGGCGTCCCCACCCTGGTCCTGACCGGGGGATGGGAGCCCCTCTATGAGGAGATCGCCGGTTACCTCCGTGAGACGGGCGCCCTGCACCGCATTGCTGCCGG
>NZ_JARHXQ010000358.1:0-369 GCF_029222765.1 Arthrobacter sp. Cr_A7
TGTGGTGGTCCCCACCGACGTGCTGGACGAGTTCGGTTCCGACGCCGTCCGGTACTGGGCAACATCAGCGAAGCTCGGTGCTGATACGGCCTACGAAATTGCCCAGATGAAGATCGGCCGGCGCCTGGCCATCAAGCTCCTGAACGCGTCCAAGTTCGTGCTGAACCTGGGTGCCACGGAGGCATCGGTGCTGTCCGGTGACCTGTCGGTCCTCAGCAACCCGCTGGACCGGGCGGTCCTGGCACAGCTGGCCGAGGTTGTGGCGCAGTCCACCAAGGCGTTCGAGAACTACGACTACGCCCGTGCACTGCAGATCACCGAGAGCTTCTTCTGGCAGTTCACCGACGACTATGTGGAGCTCATCAAGGA
>NZ_JARHXQ010000359.1:0-658 GCF_029222765.1 Arthrobacter sp. Cr_A7
TGTTCGGCACGGTAATTCCACGGTGGTGTTCTCGTGACAGCTGAACTTATTGACGGCAAACAAATCGCTGCCGACATTCGCGCTGAAGTGGCGGCCAAGGCCGCTACCCTCAAGATCAGGCCAGGGCTCGCTACACTGCTGGTGGGCGAGGACCCTGCGTCAGGGGTGTACGTACAGAGCAAGCGACGGCTTTGCACACAGGCAGGCATGCGGGATCTGCACCAGCACTTTCCTTCCGATGTCTCTGAATCGGAGCTGTTGGCGGTTATCCACGATCTCAATAGCGATCCCGGCGTGGATGGGATCCTGCTCCAGTTGCCACTCCCGGAGCACCTCGACGCAAACGCCCTTGTCTCTGCGATAGATCCCGAGAAAGACGTGGATGGGCTGACTGAAACAAGCGCCGGTCGTTTGGCCCTGGGACAACCCGGTCTCCAGCCATGCACACCCTCGGGAGTCATCGAACTTCTCGAACGCTCCGGTGTCGCGATTTCTGGTGCTCACGCTGTGGTCGTTGGCAGGTCGTTACTGGTCGGGCGCCCGCAAGCCCAGTTGTTGCTAGCTAAAGACGCAACAGTGACTATGTGTCACTCCCGCACCCGGCATCTTGCCGACCACACTCGGCGCGCAGACATACTGATCGCTGCAGCCGGGGTTC
>NZ_JARHXQ010000035.1:0-9166 GCF_029222765.1 Arthrobacter sp. Cr_A7
ACGGTTCGTCGCGACAAACGCTCCAGGGCAGCACTGCGGTTACCCTCTCAACGGCGGCTACTTACTCTCCGCGTTGCGGTTGTCGGTACGCCAGCGGATGCCGGCGTCGATGAAATCGTCGATTTCGCCGTCGAACACGGCCGAGGTATTTCCCACCTCGTGCTCGGTCCGGAGGTCCTTGACCATCTGGTAGGGGTTGAGGACGTAGGAGCGCATCTGGTCGCCCCACGACGCTTTGACATCACCTGCCAGTGCCTTCTTCTCGGCATCCTCCTGTTCCTTTTTGAGGAGCAGGAGCCTGGACTGCAGGACGCGCATGGCCGCGGCGCGGTTTTGCAGCTGCGATTTTTCGTTCTGCATGGACACCACGGTGCCCGTCGGAATGTGGGTGAGGCGGACCGCGGAGTCCGTGGTGTTGACCGACTGCCCGCCGGGGCCGGACGACCGGAAGACGTCCACGCGGATTTCGTTGTCCGGGATCTCGATGGAGTCCGTTTGCTCGATCAGCGGAATGACCTCCACGGCAGCAAACGACGTCTGCCGCCGGCCCTGGTTGTCGAACGGGCTGATCCTGACCAGGCGGTGGGTTCCGGCTTCGACGCTGAGGGTGCCGAAGGCGTAGGGCGCCTTGACCTCGAAGGTGGCCGACTTCAGGCCTGCCTCTTCGGCATAGGACGTGTCCATGACCGTGGTGGGGTAGCCATGCCGCTCGGCCCAGCGGAGGTACATGCGCATCAGCATCTCGGCGAAGTCGGCGGCGTCCACACCGCCGGCGCCTGCGCGGATGGAGACCACGGCTTCGCGTTCGTCGTACTCACCCGACAGCAGGGTGACGACTTCGAGCTCCTTGAGTGCCTTTTTGATGGACTCAAGTTCTGCGGCCGCCTCCCCCATGGAAGCGGCGTCATCCTCGTCCTGCCCCAGCTCCACGAGGACTTCGAGATCATCAATCCGTGAAGCCAACGTGTTGAGGCGTTCAAGCTCGGACTGCCGGTGGGACAGCCGGGAAGTGATTTTTTGTGCCGCTGCAGGGTCATCCCAAAGGTCCGGTTCGCCCGCCCGCTCGCTCAGTTCGGCGATGTCTTCCTTCAGAGTTTCCACATCGGAGACTCGCTCGATGGAATCGTACGTGGCGCGAAGGGCGCGGATTTCAGCGGAAAAATCAATATTGGCCATGGTTGTTTAAGCCTACGCTATTCGGCGAAAGGCTCCGGTCCCGCCCGCCAGCAGCAGCACCGTGCTGTTCTTCAGCGCGTCAACCGCGAACGGGCGGTGGACGTTGCTTCTATCGGGATTCCGGCAGGTATCAGGAAGTTCACTACCGGCGGGTGGACTGCCGCCGTGAGAACCACGACGGCGGTGGAACCGTCCGGTGTTCCTGTCGTCCCCGCCACCGCCAGATCATCAAACCGTTCCGACGCCGGGCTCCTGGCCACGAAGTCCGCCGCCACATTTCGCACCCGCGCAGGATTGAGCACTGCCGACGGGCTGCCATCCTGCGCTGCGACTTCACCCAGGGTGTAGCTGTCCGCTGCCGCAAGCGAGGCGCCGTCCGCGAGGGACAGCAGCCGCTTGTGTTCGAGGTAGACGGCCGAGATACCGATGACAACCGTTGTGACGAGCAGGGCCAGCGCTACGTATCCCAAAATCATCACCATCATCTGGCCGTCTTCGTTCTTCGTCATCGGAACCTTCCCACCACCTGGGTTGCGGATGCCTCCACCTCAGTAGCGGACAGTCGGAGGCCGTCACGGAAAGGAACAAATGGCAGGGGCACTGCCAGCCTGACGTTTGCAGTCACCACCGTGCCCGCGGCGTGGCAGTCGGCGGGGTCGCAGCTGATAGCCACCGTGGCCTCCTCCGGCCGGTGCCCAAAGTCAGCCAGCGCAATGGCTACCGCTTGTTCGGCGGCTGCCTGGGCTGACGATGTGTCGGGCTGGGCGACGTACACCTTCGCGGCCTGGTCAGCTGCCCCAACCACGGCAAACGAACCACCCTGTATTTGTCCCACGGTGATGATGAAGTACACGAGGGGAACCATCAGTAAGAGCGCCAGGAACGTGAACTCAACAACCGCGCTCCCCTGCTCATGCACGCACTTCTGCGGCCTTGCATAGTGTGGCAGGGTTTGCTTGTCTCCCGGCCATACCTTCCGTATGTCCCGCATGGCCACGTTTGCAGTATCCGTTTTCAGGCAGAGCGCCTCACGCAGCCGGGCACGAAAACGCCACCGGACGTCAGGGCTGCACAGCAGCATGTCCCTTCACCTCCAGCATGTCCCGCGGACCGATCAGACCAATGACCGGCATCGGCGCCCGCACGGTCACTTCCAGGGTCCGCAATCCCTGCACGGTCACCTCGGTGGTGCTGACCTGGCCGGCAAAGCCAGGATTCAACGCGGTCACAATGAGGGCACGCGTCCGTTCTTCCGCGTCGACAGCTCCCCGGTCCGCCAGGGTTCCGTACCTGGCCCCCGAGGCGGCGGCATCAATTAAGGTGTTGCGGACGTGCAAAACGAGCGCCAGTTGGATGATCGCCAGGAAAAACATGGTGAGCAGTCCTCCCACCAAAACAAAATCCACCACCGCCGAGCCTTGTTCCCTCGATACAGGCTGTTCAGGGGCGCCTTTGACTACCTTGGCGGGACCCGGCATGGGCTTAGCTGCCCACCTTGTCCATCGCCTGGTTGAACATGGACTCCAACGCTGGTCCGGCGAGCGCCAGGAGGGCTGCCACCAGGACAGCGGACATGAGGGTGATCATGACCCACCCCGGCACATCTCCCCGCTCAGGGTGATCATTCGCCATGCGGCGTGAATCTGCGAGAGTCAGGAACAACACTGCGCAGCGGATTCCTACGTTCTTCATTTCTCTTCCTCTTCCTCTGTACTTCCTGCGTTGATTTGGCATGACGCCACGGTCCGGTCATCACCGTTGGTCGGTGCCACCGCTAGAAACCCAGGCTGATCGCCGCAATGCCCGGAAAGACGGCGAAAACGACGGTCAGCGGGAGCACACCAAAAACGAGTGGCACCATCATGGCGATCTCTTTCTTGCCGGCGGCTTCCATCAGGTCCCGTTTTGCGGTGTCACGGACATCCTGGGCCTGGGCACGAAGCACGTCAGCCAGGGGTGTGCCCCGCTCCACGGCGACAATGATGCCGTCGACGAACCTCACCAGCGGCGCCAGGTCGGTGCGCGACGAGAACTCCTGGAGGGCAAGGACGAGCGGCTTGCCGGCCCGTGTCTCGGCGAGGATCTTCGAGAACTCCTTGGCCAACTCCCCCTTGGCGCTCCGGCAGACCCTGTCCAGGGCGCCGGTGGCGCTCTCCCCGGCGCCGACGGCGAGCGCCATGAGCTCAGCGAGGCTGGGGAATTCAGCCATCATCCGGGCTTCCCGTTGGCGGACCTGAACGCCCAGCCAATAGTCCCGCAGCACGAAGCCTGCTGCAGCGCCTCCGATGATGATCAAGGCCGCGACGAGTGGACTGAACCTGCCGGAAGCAGCCCCAATGAGGGACAGAGCCAACGCGAGGGCGAATCCCGCGGCCGCCCACAGCAGCTGTTCAGCCCTGAAATCAATGGCAGATTTGTTGATCCCCGCCTGTGCCAGCCGACGGGCGGTCGCGCCCGGTGAAGGGCTAAGCTTTCCCAGCGCCGCGAGGGCATCGTGGACCACCGGGCGCAGGATCCTCTCAAGCGGCCCGAAGGGCGTCAGCGTCTGCTCTCCTGAGCGCAGGAGCCGCGACTCAACGTTCTGGGCCTTGAGCTGCGGCTCAATCCGCTGCGCAAAAGTTGTTGCCCTCATCATCGGGGACCTGAAGATGACCAGCCACAGGCCTATCCCCATGACAAGTCCGCATATGACGGCGGCTGGAGAGACAGCGGTCACCGGAGGACCCTTTCATCCTGGGGAAGAGCGCCTATTCTCAGCATGGTGGAGTAGCAGATCAACGAAACCACCAGCCCTCCGAGCAACTCACTGCTGCCCCCATCGGTGTGTTGTATGCCTGTACCGCTTCCGGCCGTGTAGCCAGGAGAACCATGACGATCCATGGCGCGGCTACGGCAAGGCGTGCGGCGTTGACGGTCCAGGACTGCCGGGCTTCGAGTTCGCTGCGGGTGCGCGCGCTCTCCCGCAAAAATTCGGCAAGCGTACCCAGCAGTTTGCCCAGATCCGACCCTCCGACCTCCCGGGTCAGACGCAGGGCTTCGACGATCCGGTCAGCGACCGGATCTGCAAGCTTGTGCTTAAGTTTGTTCAACGACCCATCAAAATGTCCCCCGGCCCGGTAGTCGGCGCCGAACTCCCGAAACGCCGGCCGCAGTTCTTCCGGGCCTTTGTCACCCAGCTGGATCAGCGCCTCCGGCAAAGGCAGTCCTGCGCGAATTGCCGAACGAAGGTGATCGACGACGTCCGGCCAGAGCTGGCGCAGTAACGCCGTACGCTTTTTAGCGCGCCAGCGGAGGACGCTGACGGGCAACCATCCGGCGAAAAGTCCGAAGCATGCGGCGATGGGCCACGAGCGGCTGACGGCGTAAAACACCAGGACCACAAACAGCGCCAGGCCCAGGCAAGTGCCCGCCAGCCCGCCCACGGAAACCTTGTCGACACCCGCAGCTGCCAAAAGATCGCCCAGGCGGCTTGGCTTCCGTTCCCGCGGCCTTTTCGGCGGTGACTCCCAGAACGCCCACCAGATGAGGAAAAGGCCCGTTCCTGTTGTTACTCCGAGCAGTGCCGAGATCATCGGGGATCCAGCAAAGCAGCGACATCATAGCCCGCACGCGAAAATTTCTCCGCCGACGGCATCGCGTTCGCCCGGGGCTGCAGGACGCCGTCAGCCATGGCGAAAACCAACGATGACTCGATGATGCCGTTCTCTACGCGTCGGCCAAGGGACAGGATCTCGGTGACCTCCCGCCGGCCGTTCGCCTGCCGGCTGCAATGGACCACGAGGTCGATGCAGGATGCGACCGTGGGAACGACGAAGGCGCTGGAAATATTCTCGCCGGCCAGCAGTGGGAGTGTGCAGATCTTCGTGACTGCGTCATGGGCAGAATTGGCGTGCACCGTGCACATGCCTGGAAGACCTGAGTTGAGGGCAATCAGCATGTCCAGGCTCTCGGCTTCACGCACCTCACCGACCACCAGGCGGTCCGGCCGCATGCGGAGCGCTTCCTTCACCAGGCGCCGGAGCGGAATTTCGCCTTCGCCTTCGAGGTTCGGCTGGCGGCACTGAAGCCCCACAACGTCCCGCAACGGGAACTGCAGCTCGAAGATCTCTTCAACCGTAATGACCCGCTCCCGGCTTCCGATGCTGGACGCCAGGCAATTGAGCATCGTCGTCTTGCCTGCCTGGGTGGCGCCGGACACCAGGATGTTCAGTCCACTGGATACTGCTGCACCAAGAAACCGGGCGGATTGGGGCGTCAGAGTGCCCAACTCGACAAGGTGTTCCAGCCGGGTTGCCTTCACAACGAACTTCCTGATGTTCACTGCCCAGTGGCGGCGCGTGACATCCGGAATGACCACGTGAAGCCTCGAGCCGTCGGGCAGGGCCGCATCAACGAAGGGAGACGACATGTCAAGGCGCCTGCCGGAGCTCTTCAGCATCCGCTCCACGAGGTCGCGCACTTGCTGGTCGGAAAGGCTGAGCGAGGTGAGTTCGGATTCGCCGTTGCGCGCAACAAAGATTTCATTCGGCGCGTTGAGCCAAATCTCTTCTACTGAGGGGTCGTCGAGCAGTGGCTGGAGGACACCGAATCCCGCCACAGCATCGAAAAGGAACCTGCGAGCCGAGTCCAATGGTCCGAGGGGCGGAAGCGGTCCCATCAAGGCCCGCTCGTCATAGTCCATGACGGCTGCTTCCACAAGCCTGCGCACCTCACTGGCCTGCCGCAACGGATCGAGGCCCTTGCGCCGTATCAGCTCGCGGACTTCGTCCTCGACTATCCCCAGAGCATCCATAAGTACTCCCCCACATGACTGCCGCCCAGCGCGGGCAGTGCAATTGCGTCCAGCCTAAGGAGGGTAAACCCCGGCAACAAGTCATAGGGGCGCTCAATGTGGATAACTAACGGTGCGACAACTATCACTTGAGCAACAAGAGAACCACTAGTTCCGCTGGTAACACCAGTGCTATGGTGAGCGCGTTAATTGTCGAACCACCACCTGTCAGGCGTATCCCTGGGGGAAAAACCTGAACAGCTATCGAAATGAGCGCTCGCGGGAGCGCCACATTGTCTCCGGAGCAAATATGAAGCGGAACCTGTCTCAGTCCCGTCACCCCGCCATGAAAACTTTGGGGATAGTGCTGCTGGCTGCCTCCCTGGTAGCTGGCCCCGGCCTCGTCAGCGTTGCGTCCGCCGTCGAACCCGCGCCTACCCCAACCCTTTCCTCCAGTGATGGAAGCACTGGGGCAACCGCGGCCCCCGCGCCCACGGGCGCACGGGCCCCGTCGACGCCCCAAACTGCCCCCGCAGAACCGCGGCCAGTGGAAAAAGCCACAGGAGAACCGCAGCCGGTTGCGACTTCGCCGGGGACATCACAATCCATGGCTGAGGCGGTGGGCGTAGGTGGGGCGGAAATGGGCCAGCGTTCAGCCCGGGTCACGGCGTCAGCCCCCTCCGAGTCCTTGCGGCGCCTGAGTACGGAATCGCTGTCGTCCGAGGGCACCTGGATGCCAACGTTCGGTATCCAGGGGCTGGACGTCAGCGGCCACCAGCCAAGCGTGGACTGGCAGCAGCAGTGGAATATGGGTGCGCGTTTCGCCTACGTGAAAGCCACGGAAGGCAACTACTACACCAACCCGTCCTACGGCTCCCAGTACCAAGGGGCACGGAATGTCGGAATGATCCGCGGCGCCTACCACTTCGCTATTCCGAACTGGTCGTCCGGAGCAGACCAGGCCCGGTACTTCGTACAGAACGGCGGCGGCTGGTCAGGAGACGGGTACACCATGCCTCCTGTCCTGGACTTTGAGTTCAACCCCTATGAAGGCCGTACCATCAACGGCTTCTACTTCGGGAACACCTGCTACAACATGTCCCCGGCGCAGCTTCAGACCTGGGTACGCGACTTCGGCCACACCGTGCAGTCGCTCACCGGTAGGCTGCCCGTCATCTACACCAATACAAGTTGGTGGAACCAGTGCTTGGGAAATCCTGCCGGCTTCGGTGACTACCCGTTGTGGATCGCGGCCTACCCCGATGCGCCCACCAACAACGCAGGACCGGTACCCACCGCAAGCTGGGGTACTTACAGCATCTGGCAGTACAGCAGCACCGGGCCGTTCGCTGGTGACTCCAACGTGTGGAACGGCGACTACGCAGGCCTTAAGGCCTTCGCTACCAGCGGCGTTCCACCCGCAGCGGTCAAGGCCATCGACGCATTCCGTGCCTCCATGCCTTCCCTGGGTGCACCCACTTCCACGATAATTTGCGGCCTCCGTGACGGCGGATGCTTCCGTGGCTATGAAGCCGGCATCGTCATGTGGTCTCCGACCGCCGGAGCACAACCAAGCCTGGCCGGACCGATCCGTGACGCCTGGGCCCGGAAGGGATACGAAAACGGCCAGATGGGCTATCCCGTGTCCGGCGTTATCTGCGGACTCAAGAATGGCGGCTGTTTCCAGAACTACCAGGGCGGGTCCATCATGTGGTCCCCGTCGACCGGTGCCGCCCTGGTGCCGTTCGGAGCAATCCGTGAGCATTGGGCAGCCCAGGGATATGAAAACGGAGGTCTCGGATACCCTCTCAGCGATCAGGTTTGTGGACTCAAATCAGGTGGATGTTTCCAGCTGTTCCAGGCCGGTTCGGTTCTCTGGAGCCCTGCCACCGGCGCCCGTCTGGTCAAGCCCGGCCCAGTGATGGAGGCGTGGGGACGAGCAGGCTACGAAAACGGCCTGCTGGGCTATCCGAACGCCGAAGCAAACTGCACCAGTTCCTTCTGTACCCAAAACTTCAGCGGTGGAGTCGTTGCCTGGACGCCCACTTCAGGAGCCTGGCCTGTTTTCATGGGCATGGGCGAAACCTGGAAAGCGTCGCGCACGAAGGGAGAGCCAATAGGCTTCCCGGTCGCGGGAGAAGTGTGCGGCCTCCGCGGCGGCGGCTGCTACCAGCTGTTCCAGGGCGGCGCGCTTCTGTTCTCACCGGCCACCGGCGCCCACACGCTCACCGGGCGGATCCTCGATTACTGGCAGAAATCCGGGTTCGAGAACGGCCGCCTGGGGTATCCAGCCGGCCCTGCCAGCTGCGGAGCGGTCCAGGCCGAGTGCCGGCAGGCGTTTGAAAAGGGCGTCGTTGGGTATTCCGCCGCCACTGCCCCCGAAACAGTAGCCGCCGGGCCGATGGCCGCAGGATGGGAACGCTTGGGTTGGGGCGCAGGCAGCCTCGGCTACCCCACGTCCGGCCAGTACTGCGGGCTCAAAGACGGCGGGTGCTTCCAGATGTTCGCCAAGGGGGCACTCATGTATTCACCCGCCACTGGAGCGCAGCCGAGCTTACTCGGCCCGATCCGTGATCTGTGGCAAAAAACCGGCTTCGAAAACGGGTCATTGGGATACCCGGCTTCCGACGTAATCTGCGGCCTGGTAGACGGCGGCTGCTTCCAGAACTACTCCTCGGGAACTGTGATGTGGTCCGCCGGGAGCGGAGCGAACGCGGTTATGTTCGGGCCGGTCCGTGATGCCTGGGTCAGCACAGGTTTCGAAGGCGGCAAGCTCGGCTACCCTGTGAGCGGCCAGATCTGCGGGCTGAGGAATAACGGCTGCTTCCAGAACTTTGCCAAGGGAACGGTGATGTACTCTCCTGCCACCGGAGCCCAGGCGCTGACCTCAACACCCATCAGGGAACGGTGGGGCGCATCAGGCTACGAATCCGGCTCACTGGGCTACCCCACGAGCGGGACCATTTGTGGGTTGCGGAATGACGGCTGCTTCCAGAACTTCGAGAAGGGCACCGTCATGTGGTCATCAGCAAGCGGAGCCCACCTGATCGTGCCCGGCCCGATCCAGCAGAGCTGGGCCGGACAGGGATTCGAAGCCGGGGCTTTGGGCTACCCAACCAGCAGCCAGACCTGCACTGCGGACAGGTCTTC
Organism: Arthrobacter sp. Cr_A7; assembly: GCF_029222765.1. NCBI lineage: Bacteria > Bacillati > Actinomycetota > Actinomycetes > Micrococcales > Micrococcaceae > Arthrobacter > Arthrobacter sp. Cr_A7. The sequence goes on from NZ_JARHXQ010000035.1 coordinate 9,098, forward strand.
ATGCAGCCAAACCTTCCAGGGTGGAAGCATCACTTGGACAACGGCGGGTGGAGCAAGGATCACCTTGCG
>NZ_JARHXQ010000360.1:0-1229 GCF_029222765.1 Arthrobacter sp. Cr_A7
TGTTCTTCAGCGGGCCCACCACCATGACCATGTTGCGGCCGTCGATGCGGGGGCTGGACTCCACCACACCAACTTCGGCGACGTCGTCGGCGAAGCGCTGGAGCAGGCGGATGCCCATTTCCGGACGCTGCTGCTCACGGCCGCGGAACTGGATCATGGCCTTGACCTTGTCCCCGGCGCCGAGGAAGCGCAGTGCGTGTCCGCGCTTGGTCTCGTAGTCGTGGGTATCGATCTTCAGGCGGAAGCGGATTTCCTTCAGAACGGTGTTCGTCTGGTTCTTCCGGGCTTCACGTGCCTTGACCGCGGCCTCGTACTTGTACTTGCCGAAGTCCATCAGCTTGCACACCGGAGGCTTCGCCTGAGGTGCAACTTCAACGAGATCAAGGTCGGACTCGGCAGCCAGACGCAGGGCATCCTCAATACGGACGATGCCTACCTGTTCACCTGCAGGGCCGACCAGCCGCACCTCGGGGACGCGGATACGCTCATTGATTCTTGGCTCGCTAATGTTAAAGCTCCTGTTTTTGTTGTGGAATCCGGCAAATAGAGAAGGCCCCCAACTGCCGGAGCAATCGAAGGCCTCTGAACGGTTGGTGATGCCGGTCCCGCGAAAGGACAGCACGCAAGGTCCCCGGCGAACGCCGGTGCCTTGCCCAACCAGGTACCCGGCAACCTTGCGTCCCGGAAATGTTCAAGGAGAACACTCGGAACAGCGGCTGACGCGGGTGGGAGAGAACTCCGCTTGCAAACTGCATGCCATTCTACAGAAAAAAATTCCCGTCAACGCAGCGAAGCGCCGGTGGGAACCGAGTCTCTGAAATAACGACATCCAGTTGGTCTGTGTCAAGCTTACCAGTATGAGCACCCCAGACAGTAATTCATACGTTTTCGAGTCCGCCGACGCCAGCGGCGACGTCTCCCAGCAGATCCGCGACATTTCCGAGGTACCGGCCATCGAGGTCATCACCACCGCCGCCGTCCACCTGATGAGCGCCGCAGCCGTCAAGCTCGGGCTTGCCGCGGAGGACAACGCCGAGGAACTGAAGGACCTGGACGAGGCCCGGAAACTGATCACTGCGCTGGCAGGCCTGGTGACCGCAGCTGCGCCCGAGATCGGCTCCCAGCATGCAGGACCCTTGCGCGACGGACTGCGTTCGCTCCAGCTTGCCTTCCGCGAAGAATCCCTGATCCCGGATGCCCCCGGGAAGGGCCCGGGCGAGAAGTACACC
>NZ_JARHXQ010000361.1:0-26350 GCF_029222765.1 Arthrobacter sp. Cr_A7
TGTTGCGCGCCGCCTTAGATGGCCTTGGGCACTTTGCGGAGCACGACGGCGGCGAGCACTGCCGCCGTCGCCATCAGTACCAGCCCAATGGCGGCCGTGATGTGAACCCCCGAGTTGAAGGCTGCGGCCGCGGTGTCCCGGACGGCGTCCGCCAGGGGAGCGGGCAGTGCTGAGGCAACTTCCATGGCGCCGGCGAGCGTTTCGCCGGCGTTGTGCGCGGCGGAGGGCGGAGCGGCTTCCAGCAGTCCGGCCGGCAGCCGGAGGTTGTGCTGGTAGGAGGCTGTCAGGATGGAGCCCAGTACCGCCGTGCCCAGGAGCGAACCCACCTCGTAGCCCGTCTCGGAAATCGCTGCCGCCGCACCCGACTTCTCGGGCGGTGCAGCACCCAGGATGAGGTCGTTGGAAATGGTCTCGGCAGTGCCCACGCCCAGGGCAAGGATCAGGAGGGCCGCCAACAGGAGTGCCGGGCCGCCGCTGTGGTTGCCGAAGGTGACAAGGCTGTAGCCGGCGGCGCTGAAGGCCAGTCCTGTTCCCACCACGAATCCGGGCCGCACCCGCCGGACGAGCGGCACAACCACCAGGCCTGCCACAACCGTGGCCACCAGTGCCGGGATCATCGCAATCCCCGCAGAGGAGGGAGACATGCCCTCGAGGAGCTGCAGGTGCTGGGCCAGGAAGAGGATAAAGCCGTTGAACGAAAACAGGGCCAGGACGTTGGCCGCGATGGCCATGCTGAACACCCTGTTCCGGAACAGGGACATGTCCAGGAGCGGGTTGGCCAGCGTCAGCTGCCGGCGCACAAAGACGGCTGCCATCACCAGCCCGAACGCCATGCTGCCCAGGCCTGCCGGTCCCGGCCCCTCGGTGGCAATGTCCTTGATTCCGTAGACCACCGGAACCATGACCAGCAGGGAGAGCACGATGCTGGGAACGTCCACCTTCCCCGGCGACGGGTCCTTCGATTCCGGAATGAACACAGGTCCGAAGGCCAGAAGGGGCAGCATGAGGGGAACGGCGACGAGGAAGACCGCGCCCCACCAGAACTGCTCCACCAGCCAGCCGCCGAAGATCGGTCCCAGGGCGGCGCCCCCTGAGAACCCTGCAGCCCAGATGGCGACGGCCAGCCGGCGGCGGTTGGGCTCCGGGAAGATGTTGCGGATCAGGGACAGCGTGGAGGGCATCAGCATGGCGCCGAAGAATCCCAGGGATGCGCGGCCGGCGATCAGCCACTCCGGGCTCGGTGCGAAGGCGGTGGCGGCGGACAGTGCGGCAAAGCCGATGCTGCCGGTGATCAGCAGCTTCCTGCGGCCGATGCGGTCGCCCAGGCTTCCCATGGACACCAGCAGTCCTGCAAGGACCAGCGGATACGCATCCACGATCCACAGGAGCTGGACTCCGGAGGGGTCCAGTGAGCCTGCGATGGCGGGCAGGGCAAACGTCAGCGCGGTGTTGTCCACCGCGACCAGCAGCACCGGGAACATCAGCAGTCCCAGGGCAAGCCAGTCACGCCACAGCGCCCGGGAAAGCGGACTGCCGGAAGCAGATGCGGAGGTCCTGGTGGTGCCAGCGGAAATGGTCATGCCATAACTGTACCGTCTGGACGGTATAGTTACGAACCGTTGGGGTTTGAGGAATGATGCATGGAGGAAGGCATGATTAGAGGCATGCCCCGCAAGCCCGTAGCCCGCGACGCCGTACTTGACGCCTTTGAAACCCTTCTGATCGACGTGGGGGAGCGTGCAGCCACCCTTGACGCCGTCGCGGCGAAGGCCGGGGTTTCCAAGGGCGGCCTGCTCTACCACTTTCCAAACAAGGAAGCCCTGATCCAGGTGCTGCTGGACCGGCTGGACGAACTGGCCGGAGCCGACGCCGATGCCATGGCCAAGGCGGAGGAGGGGGCCGCGGCATACTTCATCAGGTCCTCCGTCTGGGCTGACACCCCGCTGGACCGGGCAATCGTCGCCGCGACCCGGCTCGCAGAAGTGGCGCACGAGGAAACGCGCCGCCGCTTCGCCGCCATCCAGCAGCGCTGGCTGGACGAGATTGCCGCCGATGTGGGCCCGGCACTGGCCAAAGCAGTGCTCTACATGGGGGACGGGCTCTACTTCAATGCCATGTTGGCCGTCGGCCCCGTGCCGGAAGGCGGAGCCGCCGCGGATGTGGACAATCTCCTTGCTGCCCTGGAGCGCCTGCGCAGGTAGGCCGCCATTTGCCCCAGGGGCTGCGGCGTAGGACAATTGGAGGCTGTGAAGGCCCTCACCGGCCGTTCTCAGCAATCCAAATGAATAGCCTTTGATCTGCGGCGGGAGAGTTCTGCCGAAAGTACAAGCAGGCGCCGTAGGAGCAAACCCTCCCCAGGAATCTCACAGGCCCATGTACCGCCGCGGCGAGGCACCTCTGGAAAGCAGCAGGCAGTCCGCCTGTGCCATCCCGGCTACGGGAGACCAAGGACTGTTGTGCTCACCGACGGTGCAAGCGGGGCCATGCGCAAGCACGGCAACGCGGAAACTCTCAGGTCCAATACAGAGCGGGGAGGAACCCGAATCGATGTGGCGTACCCTGCGCCACCTGAATTATGGAGTTCCTCGTGACCGTATCTCCGGCCTCCGCCTCCCTGGCCTCAGCTGCCACCTTCGTTGACCGTCATATTGGCGCACGGCGCCAGGCCGACGTCGACGCCATGTTGCAAGCCGTCGGCTTCGACACCGTGGACGCCCTGGTTGATACGGCGGTCCCCAAGGACATCCGTCAGGAAACCCCGCTGAAACTGTCCACGGCCCTGAGCGAGGTGGAAGCGCTCGCCGAACTGCGCAAGCTGGCAGCCAAGAACAGGACGGCCGTGCAGATGATCGGCCAGGGCTACTTCGACACGGTGACCCCGCCCGTGATCCGCCGCAACATCCTGGAATCCCCGGCCTGGTACACGGCCTACACCCCGTACCAGCCTGAAATTTCGCAGGGCCGGCTTGAGGCGCTGCTGAATTTCCAGACCATGGTCCAGGACCTCGTTGGCCTGCCCATCGCCAACGCGTCCCTGCTCGATGAAGCCACCGCCGTGGCCGAAGCGGTACTCATGATGCGCCGCGCGAACAAGAACAAGGACGCCAGGGATGGCAAGACAGTCCTGGACGCGGACTGCCTGCCGCAGACCATCGCGATCGTCAAGGGCCGCGCTGAAGCGCTCGGCTTCGAAGTTGAAATTGCCGACCTGTCCGCGGGCCTGCCGGACGGTGCCATCAACGGCATCGTGCTGCAGCAGCCCGGCGTTTCGGGCCGCGTCTTCGACCACTCCGCCGTTATCGGTGAAGCCAAGGAACGCGGCGCACTCGTGACCGTCGCGGCTGACCTCCTGGCGCTGACCCTGATCACCCCGCCGGGGGAGCAGGGCGCCGATATCGCCGTCGGCTCGGCCCAGCGTTTTGGCGTCCCGCTGTTCTTCGGCGGCCCGCACGCCGCGTACATGGCAGTCCAGAAGGGGCTCGAGCGCTCCATGCCCGGCCGCCTGGTGGGCGTGTCCAAGGACGACGCCGGTGTCCCCGCCTACCGGCTTGCGCTGCAGACCCGCGAACAGCACATCCGGCGCGAGAAGGCGACGTCGAACATTTGCACCGCGCAGGCCCTGCTGGCCATCGTTGCGTCGATGTACGCCGTTTACCACGGCCCCGAGGGGCTGAAGGCGATCGCCCAGACCGCCAACCGCCACGCCCGCACGCTGGCTGCTTCCCTGAAGGCTGCCGGGGCAGAGGTTCTGCACACCTCCTTCTTTGACACCCTCACCGTCCGCGTGCCCGGAAGGGCTGCCGAAATCGTTGCGGCCGCCGAGGCCAAGGGCATCAACCTGCGGGGCATCGACGCCGACACGGTAGGCATCTCCGTTGATGAAACCACCACGACGGCGGTCGTCGCCGATGTCGTTTCCGTCTTCGGCGCCGAAGCGGTCGGATCTACCGGCAGTTTTGCGCTGGACCCCGCCGTCGAACGCTCCAGCGGCTACCTGCAGCACCCGGTGTTCAACACGCACCGCTCCGAGACCCAGCTGCTGCGGTACATCCGGAAGCTGTCCGACCGGGACCTGGCGCTGGACCGCACCATGATCCCGCTGGGTTCGTGCACCATGAAGCTGAACGCCACGGCGGAGATGGAAGCGATTTCCTGACCGGAGTTCGCCTCGATCCACCCGTTCGCCCCGGATTCGCAGACCGAGGGCTGGCGTGAACTGATTGCTGACCTCGAGGCGCAGCTGACCGAGATCACGGGCTATGACCAGGTGTCCATCCAGCCCAACGCCGGTTCCCAGGGTGAACTTGCAGGGCTGCTGGCGATTCGCGGCTACCACCTGTCCCGTGGCGACGATCAGCGCAATGTCTGCCTGATCCCGGCCTCCGCGCACGGCACCAATGCTGCCTCCGCTGTCCTGGCCGGCATGAAGGTTGTGGTGGTGGCCACCGCCTCCGACGGAACCATCGACCACGCGGACCTGTACGCCAAGATCGACGCGCACAGGGACGCGCTTTCGGCGATCATGATCACCTACCCGTCCACGCACGGTGTGTACGACGCCGACGTCCGCGAGGTCTGCGACGCCATCCACGCGGCCGGCGGCCAGGTCTACATCGACGGCGCCAACCTCAACGCCCTGGTCGGGTTGGCCCAACCCGGCAAGTTCGGCGGCGACGTATCGCACCTGAACCTGCACAAGACCTTCTGCATCCCGCACGGCGGCGGCGGCCCCGGCGTCGGACCGGTCGCGGCCAAGGCACACCTGGCACCCTTCATGCCGGGCGACGCGGCGTCGTGGACCGAAGGCAACGACGTACCGATTTCCGCGTCCCGCTTCGGCTCCGCAGGCGTGCTGCCGATTTCGTGGGCATATGTGAAGCTGATGGGCGGCGAGGGCCTGACCGAGGCCACGAAGTCCGCGCTCCTGGCTGCCAACTACATCGCCTCCCGCCTCAACGAACACTTCCCCGTCCTCTACACCGGCGAAGGCGGACTTGTGGCGCACGAGTGCATCCTGGACCTGCGCGAGCTGACGGCGAAGACCGGCGTCACGGCCGAGGATGTGGCCAAGCGCCTCATCGACTTCGGCTTCCACGCCCCCACCCTCGCCTTCCCGGTGGCCGGGACGCTGATGGTGGAGCCCACCGAGTCCGAGGACCTCGCCGAGATGGACCGCTTCATCGAAGCCATGATCACCATCCGGCACGAAATCGACCAGGTGGCGAACGGCGACTTCACCGTGGCCGACTCGCCGCTGCGCCGCGCACCCCACACGGCAGCCGCCGTCGTATCTTCCGACTGGGACCGCGCCTACCCGCGGGAACAGGCCGCCTTCCCGGTCCACCACCTCAAGCAGGACAAGTACTTCCCGCCTGTGGGCAGGATCGACGGCGCAGCCGGGGACCGCAACCTCATCTGCTCCTGCCCGCCGCTTGAAGACTTCGAGAACTAAGGACCAGCATGCCTGAGAAGTACACCGCTCTCTACGACGAGCACAAAAAACTGGGTGCATCCTTCACGGACTTCGGCGGCTGGCAGATGCCGCTTAAATACAGCTCAGAACTGGCTGAACACCACGCCGTCCGCAAGGGCGCGGGGCTGTTCGACCTGTCCCACATGGGTGAGGTCTGGGTGACCGGCCCCGATGCGGCCGCGTTCCTGGACTATGCCCTGGTGGGCAGGATCTCCGCCATGCCGGTGGGCAAGGCCAAGTACTCGCTGATCTGCAACGAGGATGGCGGCATCATCGACGACCTCATCACCTACCGGCGCCCGGCAGCACCGGACGGCACCGACGTGTTCCTGGTGGTCCCCAACGCCGGCAACGCAGCAGTGGTGGCCGCGGCGCTGGCAGAGCGGGCAGCAGAGTTTGATGTCGATGTCCGCGATGCGTCCGCAGCGACATCTTTGATCGCAGTCCAGGGCCCGAAAGCACAGGAGCTGCTGCTCCGGCTGGTGCCCGCCGCGAACCACAGCGCCGTCACGGAGCTGAAGTACTACGCCGCCGTCGAGGTGCCGTTCCTGGTGGCCGGCACAGGGCAGGAACTCCTGCTGGCCCGCACCGGGTACACCGGCGAGGACGGGTTCGAGATCTTCGTGGCCAACGACGCCGCGGCCGCCCTCTGGCAGGCACTCATCGCCATCGCCGACGACGGCGAGCTCACGCCCGCCGGGCTGGCATGCCGGGACTCCCTGCGCCTTGAAGCCGGGATGCCGCTGTACGGCAACGAACTGTCCCTGCAGGGTGACCCGTTCGCCGCCGGCCTGGGTCCCGTCGTCGCACTCTCCAAGGAAGGCGACTTCGTGGGCAAGGCGGCCCTGGCAGCCAAGAAGGAAGCCGGCGCCGGCACCACCTCCGGCCGCCGCCTGGTAGGACTCAAGGGCCTGGGCCGCCGCGCCGGCCGCGCCCACTACCCGGTCCTCAAAGACGGTGTCACCGTCGGCGAGGTGACCTCCGGCCAGCCCTCACCCACCCTCGGCTACCCCGTCGCCATGGCCTACGTCGACGTCGAACACACCGCACCCGGCACCGCCCTCGACATCGACCTCCGCGGCAAGGCAGAGCCCTTCGAAGTCGTCGAACTGCCGTTCTACAAGCGCCAAAAGTAGCCCGGTCTGACAACCCCAGGGTTGCCTTGTGCCCGTTGGGCCCGGCATCCTCCGCGTGCTCGGTCGCGAAGACGCCCGCTGAGCGGACGTGACGCTCCCTTAGACGCACGTCTCCGGATACCGGGCCCAAGGGGGCTTTGCACGTCACCTTGGGCTTTGCATGCGTCCTTTTAGCGCTGCTTGAACCGCTAAGTTCTGGGGATGGGCCCGCGCAGGTCACCTTCGCAGGCGCTTCCGAGTTCCTGATGCCCCATTTTTTAGGAAGTCCCGCCTGCCGTTGGTTCATTCGTTCTTCCGGACCACCCGCCTCGACACGGATTGAAGATGTGCGGTTGGGCAGGGTGTTGTTGCTTTGAAACTGTTGCGCTCTCAAAGGTGACCTGATGTGGGAGGGGCCGCGGTATCCGGCAGCATGCGTCAAAGCGACGAAGGAGCAGCATGCAGAGGATGCCGGGGCCACTCCACCCAACCCAGCCACAGAGTTTCGCCAGAAAAATTACGTAAGGAAAAGATATGCCCAAAGTAGCCGCTGAAATTCAGTATTCCGACGAGCATGAGTGGGTGGCCCGGGAGGGTGGGAACCTTGTGGCTGTGGGGATTTCCGCCGTCGCGACGGATGCCCTCGGCGACATTGTGTACGTGGACCTGCCCGAGGTTGGTTCCACGGTGACCGCGGGGGAGACCTGCGGCGAGGTGGAATCCACGAAGTCCGTCTCTGATCTGTACGCCCCGGTGACCGGCGAAGTGGTGGAGACCAACCCGGCCGTCGTGGACGATCCTGCGCTGATCAACAACGATCCCTACGGCGCAGGCTGGCTCTTCAAAGTGGCAGCGGAGTCCGAGGGGCCGCTGCTGTCCGCGCAGGAATACGCGTCGAAAAACGGCGGCGACCTGGACGGCGCCGAAGGGGTTGCAAGCGCGTAGCGTTGAACCGGAAGAACAGTCAGCTACCTCCTCGATCGCAGTGTTTTAGTAAGGATTTCCGTCATGGCTGTTGGTGTTTTTGACCTTTTTTCCATTGGAATCGGACCATCAAGCTCGCACACCGTCGGTCCGATGCGGGCTGCTGCTGTTTTTGCGGAGGAGTTGAAGGCTTCCGGGGTGCTGGCGGAGGTGGCGGGGTTGCGGGTGGACTTGTATGGGTCTTTGGCTGCGACCGGGCACGGGCATGGGACGATGACCGCGATTTTGTTGGGGTTGGAGGGGTTCCATCCGGAGTTGATCCTGCCTGATGAGGTGGAGGTCCGGCTGGCTGGGATAGCGGAGACCGGTGTGCTGCAGTTGGCCGGGGCGGTGGCGTTGCCGTACGGGGTGAAGGACATGGTGCTGCGGCCGTTGACTGTCCTGCCGCGGCATACCAACGGGATGACGTTCACCGTGACCGGTGCCGACGCGGCGCAGCAGGAGCTGGAGGAGTCGAAGAAGGAACTGCCGCTGCCGTTCCGCACCGCGGCCGAGCTCCTGGAGCACTGCCGTGAAACCGGGTTGGGCATCAGCGATGTCATGCTGGTCAACGAGAAGGCCTCCCGTACGGAGGAGGAGATCCGCGCCGGGCTGCTGCATATCTGGTCCGTGATGGAGGACTGCGTGGCGACGTCGTTGAAGCGTGAGGGGGTGCTGCCGGGCGGGCTGAAGGTCCGACGCCGGGCCCCGGACTGGTACGAGCGGCTGAAGAAGGAAAGCTCTCGGCTGGAACCTGACACCCCGGACAGTGACGGGCAGGACCAGGACTTCCATGACCCGAAGTACTGGCAGGAGTGGGTGAACCTGATCGCCCTGGCCGTGAACGAGGAGAACGCCTCGGGCGGGCGGGTGGTGACCGCGCCGACCAACGGCGCGGCCGGGATCATCCCGGCGGTGCTGTTCTACGCGCTGCATTTCGCCCCGGGCATGGACCAGGCCGGTCAGCAGGACCGCGACGACGTCGTGGTGAAGTTCCTGCTGGCGGCCGGTGCCGTCGGGGTGCTCTACAAGGAACAGGCATCCATTTCCGGGGCGGAGGTGGGCTGCCAGGGCGAGGTGGGGTCGGCGTCGTCGATGGCGGCCGCGGGCCTGGCCGAGGTGATGGGCGGGTCCCCGGCGCAGGTGGAAAACGCCGCGGAAATCGCGATGGAACACAACCTGGGCCTGACCTGTGACCCGATCGGCGGGCTGGTCCAGGTCCCGTGCATCGAACGGAACGCGATCGCCGCCGCGAAAGCGATCAACGCCGCGAAAATGGCGCTCTGGGGCGACGGCACCCACCGCGTCTCCCTCGACGAGGTCATCATCACCATGCGCGAAACCGGCAAGGACATGTCCTCCAAATACAAGGAAACCGCCATGGGCGGCCTCGCCGTCAACGTCGTCGAATGCTGATCCCAGGGGCCGCTGTCCGTTGTGGACGGAACCTTGATTGTGCGCGGCTTAATTGTGCGCGGCGGCCCACCAGTTCAGCGTGGTGGCGAACACCAGCCACGCCACGTACGGCAGCAGGAGCAGGCCGGCCGTCCTGCTGATGGGGCCGAACTGCAGGACGGTGAGGGTGACGGCGGCGATCAGGGCCAGGATGATGGCCAGCGCCAGCCACAGTGCTGCGGGGCCAAGCGTGGGATACAGGCCGAAGAAGACCGGAGTCCAGGCAAGGTTGAGGCCCAGCTGGATGCCATAAACAGTCAGCGCGGCCTTTGTCCTGCCGGTGCGTTTCCGCCACACCAGCCACGCAGCAACCGCCATTGCCGTGTACAGCACGGTCCACACCGGTCCAAAGACGCCGTTGGGCGGCGACCAGGGCGCTTTGTCCGCTGTGGCATACCAGCCGTCCACGTTGTTGACGGTGGCCAGTCCACCCAGGGCGGCAACCAGGAAGGATGCCGCCAGGAAGCCGGCCAGGGCTGCCGCCTGGACTCCGGCGCTGTATGTCCGGGCGCTTCCTTCAGGCAGCGGCATCAATTGTTCCCGGTTTGGCTGCATCCTCCCACCCTTGCGAACGCCCCTGCCCGAGTCAAGGCGTGGGCCCTACGGAAACATCCCGCAGGCTGCACATCCGCTTGCGGCGGAAAGCCGGGACCGCCGCAGGCTTTAGACTTGAGGCTGCATGTCCGCACGCAGCTACGAGTACCGAAACCGCGCATCAACCCGATTGGACACGGCCCCCTTGCGAGAATTCACCGCACGTTTTGCCACAGCCGAGGAAATTGAAAACTGGGACAAGCACGTCACGGCCAATCCGAACGGCGGCAATATGCTGCAGTCGGCGGCCTACGCGTCGGTGAAGAACGGCAGCGGCTGGAAAGTCCGGTTCCTTGTGCTTGAAAGCCCGGGAACCGCCAGTTACAACCTGGTGCTGGAAAAGAAGTTCCCCGTGCTCGGCCGGCTGTGGTACCTCATCAAGGGCCCCGACCTCGCGGCGGCGGACGACCTGAAAGCAGCCCTCGACGCCTGTGCCGCGTTTGCCCGCAGCCGCAAACTGAACGTCTTCACCATCAAGGTGGAACCGGACATCATTGACTCCGGCGATGCCCAGGCACAGATTGCCGCCGCCGGACTGGTCAAGGCACCCAACATCCAGTCCAACGATTCCACCGCACTGCTGGACATCTCCCAGCCTGAAGAAGCCGTCTTCAAGGCCATCTCCTCCCGCGCCCGCAACGCCATCCGGCGTGCGGAACGGGAAGGCTGCGAGGTGGTCCGCAAGGAACATGGCCCTGAAACGTACCGGGCACTCTACGACCTGATGGCGGACACTGTTGAGGCCAAGGGGTCCATGCCGCTGCGCAGCTACGACTACTACGCCGCGTTCTGGGATGAGTTCTGCGACCGCGGCCAGGGGCACTTCTTCTTTGCCTACGAGGACGGGAAACCCAGCGTCGGCGCCTTCGTGATCAACTACGGCGCCAAGGCAACCTATAAGGACGGCGGGTCCACGCAGAACCGCAAGCAATACGGCGATTCACACCTGGTGCAGTGGACGGCCATCCGCCGCATGCAGGAACTGGGCTGCACCGAATACGACTTCTGCGGCACACCGCCGTCCTCCCGCATCAAGGACAAGAGCCACACGCTTTACGGCATGGGGATGTTCAAGACCAGCTTCACCAAAACGGTGACCGACTTTGTGGGGTGCCACGACTACGTCCTGGCTCCCCTCCGGCACAGGCTGTGGGTCAAGGGCGCTGAACGGGTGTTCCGCCGGATTGAAACGGCTCGGACCGGCCAGCAGTTCTACTGACCACACGCCGAACCCCAGGCCGTCCTGGAGATCAGCCACACCGCGGCTGCGCCGCCGCCCGAACACCGTCCCGCCCCGCGACTGCCCTGCAGGCCGGAAAGAGATATGAAGAAGGTAATTCCCTTGACTCCAGTTCCTACCGCCACAGACCTTGAATTCGCGGTCCTTAGCGATGCCGACTTTGAGGCCTTCGCCCTGAAGCATCCGCAGAACAGCTTCCTGCAGTCCGTCGACTTTGCCCGGTTCCAGCGCGCCCGCGGGCAGCAGGTGGAACTCTTCGGAGTCCGGCGCGACGGCGAACTGGTGGCGGCCGGGAAGCTGAACTTCACCACCACCCGCCTGGGATACACGGTGTGTGAATGCGCCAAGGGCCCCCTGATGGACTACGACGACCCCGAACTGGTGCGCGCCGTCGTCGAGCTTCTCCGCAAGCGGGGCGGCGAACGCAAGGCCGCGGAACTGCGGATCTCGCCGAACCTCAAATACATTGCCCGTGACGAGGACGGCGCGGAACATCCCGAGGTGGAGGATAACCGGCCCCTGGTGGCCCGGCTCGAAGGGCTCGGGTTCCAGCACCAGGGCCTGGACATGAACTTCGTCAACGTGAACTGGATGTTTATCAAGAGCCTCGAAGGCATCCAGGACGCGGAGGAGCTCATCATGGGCACCAGCTACCGCACCCGTAAAGCCATCCGCAAGGCAGAGAAGAATGGCGTGTTCCTGGAACAGGCCACCCTGGACACCCTTGATGATTTCTACGGTGCCCTCAGCCACGCCGGCGACGAAAAGGGTTTCGTGTACCGCGAACGCGCGTACTACGAGCACCTGCTGCGCACCACATCACCCGAGTTCACCAAGCTCATGATGGCCAAAATCGACATCCCGGCCTACCGCAAGTCCATCACTGACCGCCTGGCCGCCGAGTCAGCCACGGCCGCGGACCTCCGCCGCGAGGTGGAGGAGACGGGAAGCAAGAAGAAGGCCAACCGGCTCAAGGTGGTCCAGGACCTCGTGGACAGCTACGAACGCAGCCTAAAGGACATCGAACGCTTCCCCGACTCGGTGGGAGTGGCCACCGTGGCAGCCATCCACTTCGTCTGCTACGGCGACGAGGTGGTGTGCGTCATCGGCGGCACCGTCCAGGACTACATCTACTTCAACGGCGCCACCTCGCTGTACTGGGGCATGATGCTGCACGCCCTCGAAAAGGGGTACCCGCGCTACAACTTCTACGGGACATTCGGGATCTCCGGGCAGGACCAGGAAGGCCACGGCGGCTACGCCTTCAAGAAGGGCTTCGGCGGCGAGGTGGTCCAACTGGTGGGCGACTTCGTGCTGCCCGTCCGGCCCGCCGTGTTCCACGCCAACCGGCTGGCCCGCGCGGCCGCCGCAGCGGCCCGGACATTGCTGGGCAAGCTGCCCGGAAGGCGCTCCGCCTGACCGGCTGCCTGCACCAGCCCACTGATCACACAACCGAACAGTTCACCTGCATTGGGAGGAGGGAACCATGACAGACCTGCCCGAACACCCCGGGGCCGGGTACCCCAAAGGCAGGCCGCACACTGACGGCCTGCCCAAGACGGAGCCGCTGACTCCCGCCCAGCTGAGGCAGAACGCCGCCGCCAAGAGGATGCTGCGCCGGCTGGTCCAGAGCGAGAACCCTCCGACGGCGCCGCTGAGCATCGTGGACCGGCTCGCCGGCAGCCCCTACGCCAACCCCACCATCCAGGTAGGCGGTGTGGACACGTCCGCCCGCAAGACCCTTGACTTCGCCCTGCACCTCGCCGAAACCATGTTCCGGTACGGGGCCGGTGCCCTGGAGGTGGAGACCAGCATCATTGCCGTCACCGCCGCGCTGGGACTGAAGAACATCGAGGTGGACATCACCAACCAGTCCGTGGGCATCAACTATGCGCCCAAGGACCAGACGCCGATTGCGCTGCTGCGGGTCGTCCGCTCCTGGACCAACAACTATGCCGGACTGGCCAAAGTGCACCAGCTGGTGACCGACATCGTGGCCGGGGGAGTGGGCCGCGATGAGGCCATCCGGCGGCTTAACGAGGCCATTACCAGCCCCAAACCGTTTCCCCGCTGGATGGTCACGGTGGCCTTCGGCATTTTCGCTGCCGTGTTCGTGGGCGTCCTTGGAGGCGGGCCGGTGTCGTCGGCCATTGCGTTTGCGGCCAACATCGGCGTGAGCCTGCTGGCCCGGCAGCTGGGGCGGTGGCGGGTGCCGGACTTCTTTATCACGGCCAGCTGCTCCTTCGTGGTGACCCAGCTGGCACTGCTCCTCTGGCAGTTCGGGCTGACCACCTCGCCGGCCATCGTGGTGGTGGGCGGCATCCTGCTGCTCCTGCCCACGGGCCGCCTCGTTTCCTCCGTCCAGGACGCCATCAACGGCTTCCCGGTCACGGCGGCCGGGCGGTTCCTTTCGACGCTGCTGACGTTCGGCGCCATCGTGGCGGGCATCGCCGTGGCCTTTGTGGTGGGCGAACTGACCGGCATGGAGCGGATCGATGTCACCCAGACCTTCCCGCCCGCCTACGACCTGTGGGTGCTGATCATCTTCGTGGCAGTGGCCGTGATGGCCATCGGTATCACGGAACAGACCAGCTGGCAGCTCCTGCTGCCCACTGCGGCTGTGGGCGTCGCAGGCTATCTCGTCCTGCTCGGCGGCGGCCTGCTGGGCATCGGCGACCGGTTCTCGCCCGCTCTCGCCGCCGTGGTCATCGGGCTGCTGGCGCGCGTCGTGGCGCTTCGGATGGGCGCGCCCCAGCTGGTGGTTGCGGTGCCCGCCGCGCTGATCCTGCTGCCGGGCCTCACCATCTTCCGGTCCATGTACGTGCTCACGGTTGAAGAGTCGGAAATCCTGGTTGGTGCCGGGAACATGCTGAGCGCCGGTGCGATCGTCCTGGGCACGGCGGCAGGCATCGTCCTCGGCGACACGCTCGCCCGGCCGCTGACCAGGAGCCTGGCCAGCAACGAGCGGCGCCGCGCCCGCCGCCGCTAGGCGTACCCCGCGGCGCTGTCCTCCCGCCGTGGCCGGTCCCACGGCGGACGCGTCAGATCTGCCCGACCGGCAGTTTCTTTTCGGCCTGGAAGGCGTCCTCCACCCGGCCCTGCGCCCAGTAGCCGGACAGCGACACCTGCCGGCGCTCCAGGCCCCGCTGCGTGAAGAACACGTCCCGCAGTGCCTTCATGTAGCCGCGCTCACCGTGGGCGAAAACGTCCACCGTTCCGCCGGGCCATTCGGCGTCCGCTACCGCCTTGACCAGCAGGTCACTGGAACCTGCCGGGACGCCGTTGCGGGCCAGCCAGGTGATCTGCACCCCGGCCGGCGCGGCAATCAGCTGGATGTCGGCGTCGGAATCCACCTCCAGGAACGCCAGGCCGGTGGCCTCCGGCGGCAGGGCTTCCAAGGACGCCGCGATGGCCGGCAGTGCCGCCTCGTCGCCGGCAAACAGGTACCAGTCGGCGTCCGGGTTGGGGTTGTAGGCGCCGCCCGGGCCGGTGAAGGTCAGCGCGTCGCCTGGCTGGGCCTTGGCCGCCCAGGGGCCTGCCAGCCCTTCATCGCCGTGGACCACAAAATCGATGGCCAGTTCGCGGGCCGCCGGATCAACCCAGCGGAGGGTGTAGGTGCGGGTATAGGGCCACTGTTCGCGCGGCATGGTCTCCCGGATGGTCCACAGGTCCAGGGGCGCGGGGTATTCCACTCCGGGCTGCGGAAAAACGATCTTGACGTACCGGTCCACGAAGCCGTTGTTGACGAAGTCCCCAAAGCCTTCCCCGCCTGCGACGATCCGGACCATGTGCGGAGAAAGCTCTTCCCTGCGCACTACTTCGAGGTTGATCTGCGGACGGGTCTTCTTGCTGGCGCTGGTTGCTGCGGGAACAATGCTCATAAGGCAAGCCTAAGCTAACGGGCCGGCGGCAGTTCCCAGGTTACGTCCAGGGCGCCCTGCTCCCGCAACAGTTGGTTCACCCGGCTGAAGGGGCGGGAGCCGAAGAAGCCGCGGGAAGCGGACAGCGGGCTCGGATGGGCGCTGGACACAATGGGTGTGCGGCCCAGGAGCGGGCGGACCGACTCGGCTTCCTTCCCCCACAGCAGCGCAACCAGGGGCACGGGCGACCCGTCCGGAGAGCGGCGGCCGGCAACAGCGGCGACGGCCGCCGTCGTAATTTTCTCCCAGCCTTTGCCGCGGTGGGAACCTGCCGACCCGGCACGCACCGTCATCACCCGGTTCAGCAGCAGCACCCCCTGCTCCGCCCACGCGGACAGGTCGCCGTGGACCCGCGCCGGAATGCCGAGGTCATCCTCCAGCTCCCGGTAGATGTTGGCAAGGCTGCGGGGGATGGGCCGGGTGCGCTTGTCCACGGAAAAGGAAAGGCCCACGGCGTGACCCGGCGTCGGGTAGGGATCCTGCCCCACCACCAGGACTTTCACGCCGGCCAAGGGCTGGCGGAAGGCGCGCAGGACGTTCGACGGCGACGGCAGGACCTGGTGCCCCGCCGCGACTTCTGTGGCCAGGAAGGACAGGACCTGCCGAAGGTCGCCTTCCACGCCGGCCAGCGCATTAGCCCAGTCGGGCGCCACGAGGTCTGCCAGCGGGCGGTGTGCAAGCCCGGCAAAATCGATGGCGTCGGCGGGTTCACGCTCCAGTTCGAACAAGGCGTCTGATTCAAACATCGTTCCATTCTTGCAGGGGAACGCCGCCGGGATGGTTGTCGCGTTGCTTCCTTGCCTGGACCCGGGCGCAAATGACAACGCTGTTATTCGTCCGTAGCATGGGGGTAAGACATTTGCCCCTACCAGCGGAGGAGTGTGCCGTGGCGGAACCGGCCCGGGAACACATGCCCGGACATGTGCCGGAGCAGGAGCCGCGGAACCAGCTCCTGGCCGATTTCACCCTTCGGGACTCGCCGCTGGGTGAGCGCGAGCAGCAGATGCTTGCCCTCGAGCGGCAGTGGTGGAAGTACGCCGGAGCCAAGGAACAGGCCATCCGGGAGCTCTTCGACCTCTCCGCGACGCACTATTACCAGCTGCTCAACGTGCTGATCGACAGCGAGGATGCCCTGGCGCACGATCCCATGCTGGTCAAGAGATTGCGTAGACTACGTACGTCTCGCCACCGTGCACGCACCGCACGGCGCCTGGGGTCCGACGCCTAGGACGCCCCACGCCCTTCAGCAGCAATCACCAAGGATGTCCTTCCATCATGACCAAATACGCCCGCGATGAATTCGACAAGGTCCCCGAGAACTCGTCGCGCCAAGGTGTCCACCGCACGGCTTCCGCCCCGGCCCGGGTGCGGCTGTGGCTCATCCTGGCGGTGGGTCTCGTGGCCCTGGCCATTGGCGTGGTGTCCTTCCTGATCCTTCCCAAGATGGGCTTCGGCGGTACGGGCAGCCAGGCGTCAAGCCAGGCGTCAAGCCTGGCGGCCAGCCCGCT
This sequence comes from Arthrobacter sp. Cr_A7, assembly GCF_029222765.1. Lineage (NCBI taxonomy): Bacteria > Bacillati > Actinomycetota > Actinomycetes > Micrococcales > Micrococcaceae > Arthrobacter > Arthrobacter sp. Cr_A7. The sequence goes on from NZ_JARHXQ010000361.1 coordinate 16,269, forward strand.
GGCGGACACCGGCGCAACGGAACCCGCCGCCCAGGAAAGCCCGGCAGAGCCCTCCGCCAACGCAACACCCTCCGCTGAAGCTGTACCGTCCGCCTCGAACGAGCCCTCGCCCAGTGCCGAGGCCGAAGCTGAGCCCACTCCCTCGGCTGATGCACCGGTTTTCCTGGACAGGACCCAGCCGGTAGCCGTCTACAACGCGGCCGGGACGGCGGGGCTGGCAAGCCGCGTGGGCGGTACGGTCCAGGCGGACGGCTGGACGCTGGGACAGGTGGGCAACTGGGCCGGTGCGCCGCAGCAGGGCTCCACCATCTTCTACTCCGGTGCCGGCCAGCTGGCGAACGCCCAGGCGCTGGCGGAACTGCTGGGAGTGCCCACCCTGGTAAGCAGCACCGAGTTCCAGGTGCCGCTGGTTGTGGTGCTGGGTCCGGGCTACCGCTAGGGCATTTTCTGTGGCACCGGTCACGCATCAGTAACGTTTGCCGCCCCTGCCCTACGCTGACTGCGGCGCCGGCCCGGCATTGGCTAGAGTGAAATTCAGGCTTCGTTCCGGGGCCAGGCAGCAGACAGCGGCGCGGGTTCCCCGGTCTCAACGGAAAGAGTTGGTCATCATGGCATTGGGAACCGTCAAGTGGTTCAACGCGGAGAAGGGCTACGGCTTCATTACCGTCGACGGGTCCGGGGACGACATTTTTGTCCACTGGTCCGCCATCCAGGGTGAGGGCTACCGCGCACTCGACGAGGGCCAGCGGGTGGAGCTCGAAGTCGGCGAAGGCGAGAAAGGCCCCCAGGCCGAAAGCGTCCGGCCAGCCGAGTGAAGCCGCTGTTCCGCCCCGCCGCCCGGATCCGTCCGGCGCTTGCCCTCTCCCTGTGCGCCCTCCTGGCCGCGACGGCGTGTTCCGGCGTGACCGGCAACGCGCGCGTCGAAGCAGCGGAGGCGTCCGGGGACGGCATCCTGCGCGTGGGCCTGGTCCTGGACAACACCGGTGACAGCAGCTTCCTCAACGCACCCCAGCTGGCAGCGGCCAGGCTCGCAGTCAAGGACATCAACGACGCAGGCGGCCACAAGGGCCGGCCCGTGGAGCTCCTCCCCGTCGCCACGGACCAGGACGCGGCAGCCCAGGCGCACGCCCTGGTAGCCGGAAAGGCCGACGTGGTGATCGGGCCCACCGATTCCAGCAACGCCGAAGCAACCATCGACGTCCTGTCCAGGGCACGCACGCCGCTGATCTCACCGGCCAACACTGCGGCGGGCCTCACCGGCACCGACTCCGGCGGCTACTACTTCCGGACAGCGGCCGCGGATGTGGCCCAGGCTCCCGTCCTGGTCAAACTCGCCAAGGATGCCGGCGCCGCCACTGTCACCGTGCTGTACCAGGAGGGCTCCTACGGCAAGGACGTTTCGACGGCTGTTTCCGACGCCGCCGGGCAGTCCGGACTCAAGGTTGCGGCGACGGAGGGGTTCACGCCGGGGGAGGCCGGCGGAGCCGCCGGTGAGGCAGCGAAAGCCGCATCCGATGCGGTGATCCTGATTGCACGCGAGGGTGCGCAGGGCGCGTTGGCAGAACTGAACAATGCCGGAGTAGCCGGGGACCGCATCATCATCAGCGACGGCGCCTTCGCCCGGTACGGGTCCACGCTGGGCGCCAGGGCACTCGACGGCGCCCGCGCGGTGGTTCCGGGGCAGCTTCCCTCCGCGGGATTCCAGGAGCGGCTGCTGGCCGTCGACGGAAAACTGAAGGACGTATCGTTCGCGGCCGAGACATACGACGCCGTTACCCTTGCTGCCCTGGCTGCCGCCATGGCGGAGGATGATGCAGGCCGCTCCGTCACGGCGAACCTGATCAGCGTGTCCGGGGGAGTGGCTGGGGCGCATACCCCCGCGGCTGCTGCCTGCGCCTCCTACAAGGAATGCCTGGCCGGACTGGCATCGGCTGGCGTCATAAATTACGACGGCGAATCCGGCCCGGTCGCGTTTGACGACAACGGAGACATCACCACGGCCAACTTCATGGTGTTTACATACGGGGCCGACAACATTCCCGCGCCCAGCGGCCGGGAGACAGCGGGCCGCGCCGCGAGCTGATCGCCCTCGGCGAATACCAGGGCGGACTGCCGGTTGGGGGCCTCTTTCGCTTGCACTCTCACGTGGGGAGTGCTAATTATTGAGTTAGCACTCTGACGTACCGACTGCTAAAGCAAGGCCTGGTTCCGCCGGGCGGCGCACGGCAGCGGTCAAGGAGCGAAGAAACACCTAACTGGAGTGAGATCCCCACCCGGAGGCGTACAGAGGCCGCCGGCAAAGGATCGTCCGTCGCGGGCACTGCAGCGAAGGTTCAATCTTAACGACTGTCCCGAAAGGACTACTGCCGTTATGGCCAAGATCATTGCATTTGATGAAGAGGCACGCCGCGGCCTTGAGCGGGGCCTGAACACCCTCGCCGACGCCGTTAAGGTCACCCTCGGCCCGCGTGGACGCAACGTCGTCCTCGAAAAGAAGTGGGGCGCCCCCACGATCACCAACGATGGTGTTTCCATCGCCAAGGAGATCGAGCTGGACGATCCCTACGAGAAGATCGGCGCCGAGCTGGTCAAGGAAGTTGCCAAGAAGACGGATGACGTCGCAGGCGACGGCACCACCACGGCTACCGTGCTGGCACAGGCCCTGGTCAAGGAAGGCCTGCGCAACGTTGCTGCCGGCGCCGACCCGCTGTCCCTCAAGCGCGGCATCGAGAAGGCCGTTGAGGCCGTCACCGCCGAGCTGCTGAACTCCGCCAAGGAAATCGAAACCAAGGAAGAGATCGCCGCTACGGCCTCGATCTCCGCCGGTGACGACGAAATCGGTGCCCTCATTGCCGAAGCCCTGGACAAGGTTGGCAAGGAAGGCGTGATCACGGTCGAGGAATCCAACACCTTCGGCCTGGAGCTGGAACTCACCGAAGGCATGCGCTTCGACAAGGGCTACATCTCCGCCTACTTCGTCACGGACGCAGAGCGCCAGGAAACGGTCCTCGAGGACCCGTACATCCTGATCGTCAACTCCAAGATCTCCAACGTCAAGGAACTGGTTGCTGTCCTGGAAAAGGTCATGCAGTCCAACAAGCCGCTGCTGATCATCGCCGAGGACATCGAGGGCGAGGCCCTGGCCACCCTGATCGTCAACAAGATCCGCGGCACCTTCAAGTCCGTGGCCGTCAAGGCCCCCGGCTTCGGTGACCGCCGCAAGGCACAGCTCGCCGACATCGCCGTCCTCACCGGCGGCCAGGTCATTTCCGAGGAAGTCGGCCTGAAGCTGGAGAACGCCGGCCTCGAACTCCTGGGCAAGGCACGCAAGGTTGTTGTCACCAAGGACGAGACCACCATCGTCGAGGGTGCAGGCGACGCCGACCAGATCGCCGGCCGCGTTTCCCAGATCCGCGCCGAGATCGAGAACTCCGACTCCGACTACGACCGCGAGAAGCTGCAGGAGCGCCTGGCCAAGCTGGCCGGCGGCGTTGCAGTCATCAAGGCCGGTGCCGCCACGGAGGTTGAGCTCAAGGAGCGCAAGCACCGCATCGAGGACGCAGTGCGCAACGCAAAGGCTGCTGTTGAAGAAGGCATCGTCGCGGGTGGCGGCGTGGCCCTCATCCAGGCCGGCGCCAAGGCATTCGCCAACCTGCAGCTGTCCGGCGACGAAGCAACCGGCGCCAACATCGTCCGTGTTGCCATCGACGCTCCGCTGAAGCAGATCGCCTTCAACGCCGGCCTCGAGCCGGGCGTTGTTGTTGACAAGGTTCGCGGCCTGCCCGCAGGCCACGGCCTGAACGCAGCCACCGGCGAATACGTCGACCTGCTGGCTGCCGGCGTCAACGATCCCGTCAAGGTAACCCGCTCTGCCCTGCAGAACGCGGCCTCCATTGCCGGCCTGTTCCTCACCACCGAGGCAGTTGTGGCCGACAAGCCCGAGAAGAACGCCGCTCCCGTTGGCGGCGGCGACGACATGGGCGGCATGGGCGGCTTCTAGCCTTCCTGCCGGGACCTGTCCCGCTGATACGACAAATGCGGCCCCCTCTGCGAGGGGGCCGCATTTGTCGTTGTGCGGTCAGCGGTTGCCGGGCCGGGTGGTGGTCCGGCACTGCGTGGTGGTCCGGCCGGGCAGTGCCTTTGCTACTTCCTGGCGCTGGACAGCATCCCCTCGACTTCCTTCTTGAAGGCCTCCGCCGCAGCCTGCGGGGTGAGGCGGTCGTACAGCACTTCATCCGTGTAGCGCTTGATCACGTTTTGCACGCTGCCGGCCCCTACCGGCGGAACCGGCGGTGCTTCCTGGATGTCAGGTGAAATGTCCTTGAGGAAGGACACGACGGTGGTGTCCGCAGGCTTCAGCGCAGGAGTAATGCTGTCAACGATCTCCGGGTTGGTGGGCACGCCGCGGTCCGTCATCAGGATGCCTCCGGCCTCCGGGCTGTTGGTGAGGTAGTTGATGAACGTCGCAGCCTCCTCGGGGTGCTTTGAGCGCGACGAGGCGGACCAGAACATGGTGGGCTTGTAGTACATGCCGTTCTTCGCGGCCGAGCCGTCGACACTTGGTGCGCGGAGCATCTTGATGCTGCTGCCGGTGGTGGCTTCCAGCGAGCCGAGCTGGTTGGTCCACCACCAGGCCATGCCCACCCGGTTGGTTCCGAACAGGCTTTCCTCCAGGCCGGCCCCCGAGTCCTCCGTGGCCACCGTTGCCGGCGGGCTGGCCTTCGCGTCCCGCTGCTCCTTCAGGCGCTCCCAGAAGGACGCCGCCGTCGCGGTATTAAAGTTCAGCTTGCCGTCGCTGGAGTACAGGTCCTCGCCGTGCTGCCGCAGCCAGATGATCAAGTCGGCTTCGTTGCTGCCGTAGGCGGCGCCGTAGTTCTTTCCGTCACCGGCAGCGCTGATCTTCGACGCCGTTTCCATGAAGTCGTCCCAGGTCCAGCTGGTGTCATCCGGGATAGGTACGTTCGCTGCCTCGAAGACCTTGGTATTGGCCATAATGACGTAGGCGTTCTGACCCGTGCTGAGACCGTACTGCGCGGCGTCGTACTGCCCTGAAGCCAAGGCCTCCTTGTCCAGCTTGGAGGTGTCGATGCCGTCCTGCTTGGACAGATCCAGCAGCGCCCCCCGGCCGCCGTACTCGGCGATGTACTTCTGGTCCATCTGGATCACGTCGGGAGCATCGTTGGCGGCGGTTTTCGTGGCCAGCTTGTCCCAGTAGCTGCCCCATTCGCCGGGCTCGGATTCGATGTTGATGTTGGGGTGCTCCGCCTCGAAGGCTGCGATGACCTTTTCGGTCTGCGCGTTGAGGTACTCGTTGCCCCACCAGGCGAACCGCAGGGTGACCTGCTCATTGCCGCCTGACCCGCCGGTTCCGCCGGACGCGCCACAGCCGGTAGCGAGGATGGAGAGGGCCAGGGCCGCTGCGCCGAGCTGGAACTTGCGCCGGCTTACAGTCCGAATCGTCATTGATGTGCCTTCCTGGTACCGCCTCCCGGCAGGTCGGCATCCGTACCGCCGCCCGAGAAAGCGTTTTCTCATTTCAATAAGAGCGATTGTTCCCTGATCCATCCCTTCCGTCAAGAACTTTCGGTAACCGCTTTCCCGATTGTTGGGCATAGGCGAGGGCAGGACAAGCCCGGGCGCCTCCCTTGGGGCTGCGGGCGATCTGGCAGCAAACGCCCGCATTGTGGTCCAGGTCTGGCAGGATGGACCGGTGACGATTACTGCAGCGGCTGACGGTTCGGCCTTGGGAAACCCGGGCCCGGCCGGCTGGGCCTGGTACGTGAATGATGATTGCTGGCGCGCCGGCGGGTGGCCCCACGGGACCAACAACCAGGGCGAACTGATGGCTGTCCTGGACCTGTTCCGGGCCACCGCCCACCTCCCGCAGGAGGACTTGCGCATCCTGTGCGACAGCCAGTACGTCATCAACTCGATCACCAAGTGGATGCCGGGGTGGAAGCGCAAGGGCTGGCGCAAGGCTGACGGGAAGCCGGTCCTGAATGTGGAGCTCCTGAAGGAACTGGACCGGGAGCTTGCCGGCCGGAAGTACACCTTCGAGTGGGTCAAGGGGCACGCCGGTCATGAACTGAACGAAGCGGCGGACGAGCGCGCCCGGGCTGCAGCCACCGCCTACCAGCAAGGCGTTGCCGCGCGGTCCGGCCCCGGGTTTCCAGGCTCCCATCTGGTTGCGGCTGGCCATGATGCACGTGGAGTGCCCGCTGCTGCCGCTGCTGCAACACCGCGGGCGGTAGAAATGCCCCAGGCACCAGCCGCCAGGGCAACAACCCCTGGAACAGCCACCCGGACAACCGCCACCCGGACCGCAGACATCCCGCCCGCCGCGGGTCCGGACGAGCTTGACCTGTTCAGCCAGCTGGAAACCGACCCCTTCGACGTCGCGGACGCGCAGAAGCAGGCCCCCTCGCCTGAAGCCCTGGTAGAGGAGCTGGAGCGCGAACTCCTGGGGCCGCTGGTGCGCGGCGACATCGGGCGGACAGCTGTTTTGCTGCACCCCGACTTCATGGAGATCGGCAGCTCAGGGCGCGTCTGGACGCGTGACGCCATGATGATGGCACTGGAAGAGGAACCCGGGGAACGGACAGACATTGAAATCCTGGGGGTGGACCGCATCGGCACGGGTGCCGTCCTGCTGACATACCGGAGCTTTGCCCGGTCCGGCACCACCCTCCGCAGCTCCCTGTGGGTCCTTGACGGCAGCCGGTGGCGGCTGAGGTTCCACCAGGGAACACCCGAAGCGTAGCCGGCCCGCGCTCCGGCCCGGGCATCGCCGCCACTGTCCTGCGCCGCCACTGTCCTGGGCCGCCGCTGAGGATGGTGCCGGCCGGCAGCCCCTCAGCTGAAGCGTTGGGTGTTGCCCTGCTCCGCCTGCACGTAGGTGGCGGCGGCCGATGCCAGCGCCGCGTTGATGGAAGCCAAAGATGCCTCCACCCTGCCCTGGGTGAGGGTCCACTCGGCGATCAAGGCCTGGAAGGTGGTGGCTGCCGAACCCCGCCAGGAGCCCTGCAGTTCGTCCAGGCCGTACTTCATGGCCTGGACATCGGCGCTGATCCTGTCCACTGTTGCCTGCACGTTCGCGGACTTCAGCTGAAGCAGTTCGGTATCGACGGAAATAATGCTCATGGCAGTGCCTTTCGCTGAGATGGGCAGCGGTGCGCTTCCCTGCCCGGCTGTTCCGGGCTGCTGCAACGAGCCTATGGACGCGCCTGTTGCCCCTGCCACGCGCGGAGGCTATATGTGGATAACCTCGCCGTCGCTGCCTTGGGCGTCCGCCCGCTCCGGCGGGTCGCCGCGGTAGGGGAGGCTGACCACAAGGGTGGCGCCGCCGCCGTCGGTGGTTTCCACCCGCACGGAACCACCGTGGGATCCCACGATCGCAGCCACAATGGCCAGGCCCAGTCCGCTGCCGCCCGTTTCCCGGGTCCGGGAGGTGTCTGCCCGGTAGAAACGCTCAAAGACCTTGGACGCATCCTCGTCGGAAATGCCCGGCCCGTGGTCGCGTACTTCGATGATGGAGCGGGCTTCCCCGTCCACGGTCCGCACCCCCACCGCAAGTTCAATGGGCGAGCCCTCTGGGGTGTAACGCAAGGCATTGCCCACGAGGTTGCCCACCACCTGGCGGAGCTTGGCTTCGTCGCCCAGCACCGGGGCCGGAGTGGCAGTCCCGCCGTCGAGCCCGGTCAACGAAATCACTCTCGAACGGGCGCCGGCCTTGGTGTCCACCACAGCATCGTGGGCAACCAGTTGCAGGTCCACGGGCTTCTGCTGGAGCGGGCGCTGCTCATCAAGCCGGGCCAGAAGCAGCAGATCCTCCACCATGGATCCCATGCGCTTGGCTTCACTTTCGATCCGGCCCATGGCGGTTGCTACATCCTCGTCGGTGGTCAATGCCCCGTGGCGGTACAGCTCGGAGAAGCCGCGGATGGTCACCAGCGGGGTGCGCAGTTCGTGGGAAGCATCGGCGGCGAAACGGCGCATCCTTGCCTCGGAAGCGGTGCGCGCCGCGAAGGCGGTTTCGATGTGGGCGAGCATGGCGTTCAACGAACTGCTGAGCCGGCCGAGCTCGGTAGCCGGATTTTCCACCTCCACCCGCCGGGACAAGTCGCCGGCAGCAATGGCGGCCGCGGTTTTCTCCACCCGCGCCAGGGGCCGGAAGGACCGGGAGACAGTCCAGCTCGCAATCAACGAGGCCAACAGGAGCGTGAGCAGGCCCACCCCGATGACCACCAGCGTGGCGTGCTTGAGGACGTCATCCACGCTTTGGAGCGGCAGCCCAATAACCACGACGGCGGGACGGTTGTTGGCGAGGACCGTTACCGCAACCACCCGCCAGTTCTCGCCGTCAGTGCCCCTCACCTGGTAAGGCAAACCGCCACGCAACTGGGCCTGCTCCACCGACATGGAGCTGATATCAGGACCGCCCCCGTCGGTGTCCCGGCTGAGGGGGAAGGGCTCCTCGTCGGGCACAAAAAGCGTCAGCGAATAGTCGGTGGGAACCCTCGGGCTGGGCGCCTGCAGCTGGGTGAAGGAACCCTGCTCTTCGGCGAGGCGCACCGCCGCATTCAGCTTGTCATCCACCTGTCCCTGCAGGAAGCTGTGCAGCAGCGCAAGGGTGCCCGCACCGGTCACCGTCAGCGCCACGATCAGCAGGGCCATGATCATGGCCACCAGCTGCGTCCTCAGGGAGGACGACTTCCACCGATCCAGCAAGGTCAGCGCTTTTCTGCCGTCCGCAGCACGTAGCCCACGCCGCGCTTGGTCTGGATAAGTGCCGGGGCCTCGGGATCGATGTCCACCTTCCGGCGCAGGTAGGAAATGTAGGACTCCACAATGGACGCATCGCCGTTGAAGTCGTACTCCCACACGTGGTCCAGGATCTGGGACTTGGACAGCACACGGTTGGGGTTCAGCATGAGGTAGCGCAGCAGTTTGAACTCGGTGGGGGAGAGCTCGATGACGGTGCCGCCGCGGCGGACCTCGTGGGCGTCGTCGTCGAGTTCCAGGTCGCCGACGCGGATGACGGCGTCGTCGTCCAGCAGGGGCTGGGTGCGCCGCAGGACAGCGCGGATCCGGGCCACCACTTCGTCGAGGCTGAAGGGTTTGGTGACGTAGTCGTCCCCGCCCACCGTGAGGCCGGTGACCTTGTCCTCGGTGTCATCCTTGGCGGTCAGGAACAGCACCGGGAAGTGCTTGCCCGATGCGCGGAGCTTGCGGGTGACGGTGAACCCGTCCATGTCCGGAAGCATGACGTCCAGCACGGCCAGGTCGGGGGTGTGCGTATCCGCAGCCGCCAGGGCATCCCGGCCGTTGGCCGCCGAAACAACCTCGAACCCTGCGAACCGCAGCGAGGTGGACAGCAGCTCGCGGATGTTGGGTTCGTCGTCGACAACGAGGAGCTTCGCTTCTGGGCCGTTCTTGTTCATGCTCCCATCATGCTCCCAGTCTCTGGGAGTTGTCTGGATGTTCCATGAAAGAAACGTCCGGGATCAGCCACCAAGGCTGCTTGGACGAGGCGGGCTGCCAGAGACCTACCAGCCCATGGTCCCCGGCTCTCCCTTGAACGGACCCACCACCCGGTCTGTGATCCAGCCGCCGTAGAAGCCGCCGGCCTGCGGACGCACGCGCTCGCCGTCCACCTCGCAGTAGTCCATCCTGCCGGGGTAGACCGCCACACGGTCCGCCAGGTCCCCGTATCCCGCAACCGGCTCGGGGTAGAACCAGGCCGCCCTTTCCGCTACCGCGCTGCCGCCTCGGACAGTGAGGTAGCGGGCTGAACCTTTGAACTCGCAGAAGCTGCTTCCGGGTGCAGGCTCCAGGGCTCCCGGGATGAACGCGGAACGGGGCAGGTAGTAAACGGGAGGATGGCGAGTCTCAAGGACACGGAGGGAATCCGTGGTGTCCAGGATCAGTTCCCCGCCCAGGACGATCCGGATCCGCTCACTGCTTCGCTCCACTTTTGGCGGTCGCGGATAGTCCCATACCGATTCCTGGCCGGGAAGGGGAACATCGGGAGTTTTGCTGGCTCGCATTCCTCCAGTGTGCACCCGGCATCCCCGGCCTGCACG
>NZ_JARHXQ010000362.1:0-845 GCF_029222765.1 Arthrobacter sp. Cr_A7
TTAACCAATGGCCTCCGGCATCTGCTCCACTACGTACTGGACGTCCACGGAGAGCCCGGTGACGGGATCGCTCATTTCCACTTTCCAGCTGCGGGCGAACTGGTTCACTCCGCCGGTCATGGCAACCGTGCCCGAAATCAGCACGGTTCCGGGCTGGTTGAGGCCGCGTTCTTCAAGCACGCCAAGCCAGTAGTCCGGGGTGAGCAGCGCCTCCAGTGAGCTGTCCTGGATGAGCGTGTCCGGGGTGTCCCCCTCCCCCACCCAGCCCTTCAGGGTGATCCTGTCCAGGTGGTCGCGAACGTCATCCAGCCGCCACGCCTTCCGCCCCAGCACGTCCGGGCTGGCGTTCTTGCTCCATGCCACGCCATGCACTTCCAGTTCCCGGTCCGTGTGGTCGCAGGCAACGGTCAGCAGCACGCCGTCATCAGTAATCACCAGCGCCCATTCGGCTTCGCCCGACGTCCGCGCGTGCTGCACGCGGACCTCGGACACCTGCTGCGCGAGGTAGGGCGACACCGGGTAGAGGGCCGGTGTGGTGGCGGGACCCGGGACCCCCAACTCCGCCAGTTCGGCGATGTGCGCCTGGACTTCATCCTGCTCGCGGCCTGCGTATCCGGCGTTCAGGAGGTGCTTGACCTCCACTTCCCTGGTGCTGCCGTCGGGAAGTTCGAAGCTGAGAACCGTCATGGTGGATCCGTCCTTTTTCTTGTGCTGCAGGAAAAATTAACAACTCGGAAACCGGAAAGGGTCGCCAATGTACAACCAGTATGCGTAATGTATACATTTAACGCCAGCGTGACAGGCGTCACCCTGAAACACTCCAGTGGAGGACACAATGAGCAGCT
>NZ_JARHXQ010000363.1:0-21128 GCF_029222765.1 Arthrobacter sp. Cr_A7
TTAAGTCCGAATGTGAAGTTTGTTACACACGCGTGTGGCGGTGCTCACTACCGTACGGTGATGAGTCCCGTGGCGTTGCTGCGTGCTGCCTCGAACCGCTTGGCGACGTCGGCCCAGTTGACGATGTTCCAGAACGCCTTGACGTAGTCAGCCTTGACGTTGACGTAGTCCAGGTAGAAGGCGTGCTCCCACATGTCGAGCATCAGCAGCGGGGTGGTGCCCAGCGCCACGTTGCCCTGCTGGTCGTACAGCTGCTCGATGACCAGGTTGCCACCGATGGGCTCGTAGGCCAGGAAGCCCCAGCCCGAACCCTGCAGGCCCAGGGCAGCTGCGGAGAACTGTGCACGGAACGCGTCGAAGGAGCCGAAGGCGTCATCGATGGCTGCAGCCAGCTCACCTTCGGGCTTGTCGCCGCCGTCCGGGGAGAGGTTGTTCCAGAATACGGAGTGGTTGACGTGGCCGCCGGTGTGGAACGCGAGGTCCTTGGAGAGCCGGTTGATGTTGGCGAAGTCGCCCTTTTCGCGGGCTTCAGCCAGCTGTGCCAGGGCGTTGTTGGCGCCTGCCACGTAGGCTGCGTGGTGCTTGCTGTGGTGCAGCTCCATGATCCGCGCGGAAATGTGCGGTTCGAGGGCGGCGTAGTCGTAGCTGAGTTCCGGCAAAACGTACTCGGTCACAAAATCCTCCAATATCGTGGACACTCGGTCCGGGTGGTAACTCTCGGATTGTGCATCCGGACGGCGGGCGCCCGGAATTATTTTTGATTCTATGGGGCGCTCACTCGTCGAGCATTTCGGGCGTCACATTGGCATCGGTTCCGGGTATGCCAAGGTCAAGGGCCCGCTTGTCCGCCATCGCCAGGAGACGGCGGATCCGTCCTGCGATGGCGTCCTTGGTCATGACGGGATCGGCCAGCCGCCCCAGTTCGTCCAGGCTGGCCTGTTTGTGGGCAACGCGCAGTTCGCCCGCGTATTTCAGGTGCTCGGGAACGTCGTCGCCGAGGATCTCAAGGGCCCGGTCCACGCGCGCGCCCGCCGCGACGGCCGCCTGTGCCGAGCGGCGCAGGTTGGCGTCATCGAAGTTGGCGAGGCGGTTGGCGGTGGCCCGGACTTCCTTGCGCATCCGCCGTTCCTCCCAGACCATCAGTGCGTCGTGGGCACCCATGCGGGTGAGGAGGGCGGCGATGGTGTCGCCGTCGCGGATGACAACGCGGTCCACTCCCCTGACTTCGCGCGCCTTGGCCTGGATGTCCAGCCGGCGGGCGGCGCCCACAAGTGCCAGGGCTGATTCGGGGCCGGGGCAGGTGACCTCCAGGGAGGAGGAGCGGCCGGGTTCGGTGAGTGAGCCGTGCGCCAGGAAGGCGCCGCGCCAGACGGCCTCCGCATCCGCTGCCGAACCGTTGACGACGGCGGACGGCAACCCGCGCACGGGGCGGCCGCGGCCGTCCAGGAGGCCGGTCTGCCGGGCCAGCGCCTCGCCGTCGCGCACTACCCGGACCACATACCTGCTGGCGCGCCGCAGCCCGCCCGCCGAGACTACGATGATCTCGCTCTGGTGTCCGTAGACCTCGGCAATGGCCGACCGCAGCCGCCGCGCGGTGGACGCGAGGTCCACTTCGGCCTCGATGACGATCCGGCCGGAAATGATGTGGAGTCCGCCTGCGAAGCGGAGCATCGCGGAAACTTCCGCCTTGCGCACTGATGACTTCTTGATGTCCAGACGGGACAGTTCTTCCTTGACCGATGCTGTCAGTGCCATGGCACCTTCCTAACTGTTCCCAAAAATGTCCTGGTACGCCGTCGCCAGACGCAGGGGGTCATGGACGGGCCGGCGAACCGACGCCCCTACTTTACCCAAGACCACCTCGGCGCCGATCATCGCGGCTGCCTTCTCGAACTCCTGCCGGTCCGGAACGGAGGCGGGATCCGCCAGGACGACGTCCACGCTGAATTCCGGAGCGTAACGGCGCAGCACGTGGAGGTGGTCGGCGGCCGTCATGCCCGACGTTTCTTTGGTGTCCGTGGCGAGGTTCATGGTGAGGCAGCGTTTGGCTGGGGTGTGGCACAGCGCCTGCCGCATTTCGGGCAGGAGCAGGTGCGGGAGCACGGAGGTGTACCAGGAGCCCGGGCCCAGGATGACCCAGTCCGCGAGTTCGATGGCCGTGAGTGCTTCGGTGCAGGCCGGGGCGGCTTCCGGCAGGAGCCTCACCTGCTCCAGGGAACCTGCAACGGCGCACCGTGCCTGCCCGTGGATTGTCTGCAGCACGGATTCGCCGTCGGGTGCGGTGACCCGGACATCCCCTTCGATGGTCAGCGGCACGGTGGACATGGGCAGCACCTGGCCGCGCGCGCCGAGCAGTGCACCGGCCCACTTGAGGCCGGCGACGGCGTCGCCGAGCAGTTCCCAGAGGGTGACGATGAGCAGGTTCCCCATGGCGTGCTCGTCCAGGGAGCCGCCGGGGCCGTTGCCGGGACGGAAGCGGTGCTGCATGACGTCGCGCCAGGTGCGTCCCCAGTCCGTGTCGTCGCAAAGGGCTGACAGCGCCATGCGCAGGTCACCGGGCGGGAGGACGCCGTACTCCTCGCGCAGACGCCCGGAAGAGCCGCCGTCGTCCGCCACCGTCACGATGGCGGTGAGCTGGGAGGTGAGCAGGCGCAGCGCCGAAAGGGAGGCGGCCAGGCCGTGCCCGCCGCCGAGGGCGACCACATTGGGGCCTTTGTCCTGCTGCGCCGCCGCTGTCCCGGAGGCAGGCGGGACCAACGGCAGTGCGCCGGTGAACAGGGCCATTATTCGCGGCCCAGATCCCGGTGCGTGGTGGTCACCGTGACCCGCGGGTATTGCGCCAGCTTCTTGGAAAGTTCGACGGCGACGGCCACGGAGCGGTGCTTCCCTCCCGTGCAGCCCACGGCAATGGTGGCGTAGTGCTTGTTTTCCCGGCGGTAGCCGTCCAGGACGGGCTCGAGGGCCATGACGTAGCGGTCCACGAAGTTCTTGACGCCCTCGGCCTCGAGGACGTAGTCGCTGACGTCCTTGTCCAGCCCGGTGTGCGGGCGCAGCTGCGGCACCCAGTGCGGGTTGGGGATGAACCGGACGTCCGCCACGTAGTTGGAATCGACGGGCAGGCCGTACTTGAAGCCGAAGCTCATGATGTTGAGGCGGAGGGCTACCGGGCCGGTTTCGCTGAACAGTTCCGTGATGGCCGTGGCGAGGCCGTGGACGTTGTAGCCGGAGGTGTCCAGCACGACGTCGGAGCTGTCGCGCAGTTCCTGGAGCAGCTCGCGTTCCGCCGCGATGCCGTCGAGGATGCGTCCGCCGCCCTGCAGCGGGTGGGGCCGGCGCCCCTGCTCGAAGCGGCGGACCAGGACGTTGTCGCTGGCGTCTAGGAACAGTACGCGGAAGGTGACGCCGCTGGCGGCGAGGGCTCCCAGGGCAGCGCGGATGTCCGCGAAGAGGCCCTTGCTGCGGACGTCGATCACCACGGCCAGGCGCGGGATGGACTGTGGGGCGTGCGAGACGAGTTCGGCCAGCGTCCCCAGCATCTGCGGCGGCAGGTTCTCCACGACGTACCAGCCGTGGTCCTCGAGGGCGTCAGCGGCTGTACTCCGTCCGGCGCCGGACATCCCGGTGACCACCAGCAGCTCCGCTTCGAGCGGCTTTACGGGCTGCATCCCGTCAAGCCCGGCTCCGGATTCCGCCGTCGTGTCTGCCATTAAGTACGCCCCGTTTCTGTTGTTGTCACGCGGGGCGGCCGCACTGGCGGAAACCCCGCTCTTTACCCTAGCTAAGTTTCGATGATTTCGCCGGTGGTCATGTTGATGGCCGGTACCGTGGCTGCGGCCGGACCCTCGGCAGAAAAATGGGTCACGATGGCGCCGGCCAGTGCCGGTCCGATGCCCTTCGCCTGGGAAAGTTCCTCTGCGGTGGCGGCCTTGACGCCCTTGACGGACCCGAAATGGGCGAGCAGGGCCTTCCGCTTGGACGCGCCCAGCCCCGGCACGCCGTCCAGCGCGGAGACCGTCATGGCCTTTCCGCGCTTCTGCCGGTGGAACGTGATCGCGAAGCGGTGGGCTTCGTCGCGGATGCGCTGCAGCAGGTAGAGGCCCTGCGAGGTGCGGGGAAGGATGACCGGGAAGTCGCTGTCCGGAAGCCAGACCTCTTCGAGGCGCTTGGCCAGGCCCACAACGTAGACGTCATCGATGCCAAGGTCCGCGAGGGCGCGCGCTGCCGCGTTGACCTGCGGCTTGCCGCCGTCCACCACCACCAGGTTGGGCGGGTAGGCGAACTTTGCACGCGGTGCCGGGGTGGTGCTGTCCAGTACGGTGCCTTCGGGTGCCGGTGCCCTAGTTGGTTCGGTGGCCGGCGCTTCAGCGCCCAGCGGTTCAGGGCTCAGGGGCTCCGGGTTGAGCGCGGACTCGTCCACCTGCGCGGACTTGTCCTGCAGGTAGTGGCGGAACCGCCGCGTCAGGACGTCGTGCATGGCGGCGGTATCGTCCGCGGCTGCTGCTCCGGTGACGGAGAACTTGCGGTAATCGGACTTCTTGGGCAGACCGTCCTCCACCACCACCATGGAGGCCACCACGTTGGTTCCCTGGACGTGCGAAACGTCGAAGCATTCGATGCGCAGCAGCGGCACAGGCAGGTCCAGCGCTTCCTGAAGTTCCTGGAGCGCCTGCGACCTGACGGTCAGGTCTCCTGCCCGGCGGGTCTTGTGGAGTTTCAGCGCATGCTCTGCGTTTTCACGCACCGTGGACATCAGCGCTGCCTTGTCGCCGCGCTGCGGGACCCGGATGTCCACTTTGGCGCCCCGGATGCCGGCAAGCCACTCCGCCAGCTCCCCGGTGTTGCTGGGCTCCACCGGAACCAGCACTTCGCGGGGCAGCCGGCCGTGGCTGTCGCCGTCGCCGCCATAGACCTGCTGCAGGAGGTGCTCCACGAGGTCCGGGGTGGTGGAATCCTCCACTTTTTCCACGACCCAGCCGCGCTGGCCGCGGATCCTGCCGCCGCGGACGTGGAACACCTGCACGGCGGCTTCCAATTCGTCCTCGTGCAGGGCGAAGATGTCGGCGTCGGTGTCCTCCGCGAGCACCACGGCGTTGCGTTCGAAGACCTTGCGCAGGGCAGTGATGTCATCGCGGATCCTGGCTGCATGCTCGTAGTCGAGTTCAGCCACCGCTTCTGCCATCCGCTTTTCCAGCTTGGCGATGAAGCGCTTGGCCTCCCCGCCCATGAAGGCGCAGAAGTCCTCCGCCAGGGCCCGGTGGTCCTCCGGCGAGATGCGGCCCACGCAGGGTGCGGCGCATTTGTCGATGTAGCCCAGCAGGCACGGGCGCCCGCTGGCCTGGGCCCGTTTGAAGACGCCGGCGCTGCAGCTGCGCACCGGGAAGACCCGGAGCAGGGTGTCCATGGTTTCCCGGATGGCGCCCGCGGTGTAAGGGCCGAAGTAGCGGGTGCCCTTTTTCTTGTCACCGCGCATCACCTGGACGCGCGGGTACTTCTCCCCCATGGTCACTGCGAGGTAGGGGTAGGTTTTGTCGTCCCGGAACACCACGTTGAACCGCGGTTTGAATTCCTTGATCCAGGTGTATTCCAGCTGCAGCGACTCCAGCTCGCTGCCCACCACCGTCCATTCCACGCTGCTGGCGGCATGGACCATGGCGTAGGTTTTCGGCAGCAGCCCGGCAGGGTTGGCGAAGTAGGAGTTCAGCCGCGATCTGAGGCTCTTCGCCTTGCCCACGTAAATGACCCGGCCGTGGGGATCACGGAACCGGTAAACCCCGGGGTTGGTGGGAATCTCACCCGTCCTGGGCCTGTAACTCGCTGGATTTGCCACCTATATAGTCTACTGATCCGCGGCCGATGGCTTTGCCGTGCCGCTGACGGGCACCCCGTTGGCAGGGCCTACTCGATGACCTTGCTCTGGTTGTAGCTGGTGGACCGTTCCTGCCCGCTGAGTCCGGCGATGGCATCCATGATCCGGTCCGTCACTTCGCGCCGCGCAGGCAGCGAGTGGTCCGGCCCGGTCTTGTCGAAGTAGAGCGGCTCGCCCACCTTCATGGTGAAGTGCTGCGGCCGCACGCCCTTCTCGCCTGCCCGCTGCAGGTTTTCCGTCCCGATCAGGCCCACCGGGATCACAGGCGCCCCGGTGGTCAGCGCCAGCCATCCCACACCCGTGCGTCCGCGGTACAGGATGCCGTCGCGGGAGCGGGTGCCTTCCGGGTAGATGCCGATTCCCCGGCCGGATTCCAGGATGTCCATCAGGGTTTTGAGCGCCTGGACACTGGCGGCCTGCTCGCCGCGTTCCACGGGAATGGACCCCACCGATTCGAAGAAGGCCTTCATGGCCTTGCCCTTGACGCCGCCGGTGGTGAAGTATTCGGCCTTCGCGAAAAAGGCCACCGGGCGGGGCATCAGTGCCTGCACGATGACACTGTCAAAAAAGGACAGGTGGTTGGGAGCGACGATGAACGGCCCGTCGGTGGGGACGTTTTCAATGCCGACGACGGATGGCCGGCAGGTGCCGGCGATCAGGGTGCGGGTGGTCCAGCGGACGGCTTCAAACATTTCCATCGTTTGTCACCTCGCTCATGGCCGCGCTGTGGATGCCCTGCAGCCGGTCGATGGCCTGTGCCAGTTCTTCGGCAGTGCTGACGACCGCAACTGAACCGGCGGCCTCCAGTTCGCCGTCGGGCGCAAACCCCCACGCCACGCCGATGCAGTCGAGCCCGTTGGCGATGGCCCCGGAGACGTCCTGCGCCCGGTCCCCCACCATGATTGCGTGCTGGGTCTCGAGGTCCCGCAGTGCTGCGGCAATGATCTCGGTCTTCCCCAGGGGAACACCGTCCACGGCCGTTTCGTCATCCGCGGAGCCGCGGATGCTGAGGAACAGTCCGTCAATGCCGTGGTGGGCCAGGACCGTCCGGGCCAGGTTCTGCGGCTTTTGGGTTGCGACAGCCACCGGCCGGCCAGCGGCAGCGTAGGCCTTCAGCAGTTCCAGGATGCCCGGGTAAAGCCGGCTCTGGGCGATGCCGGTGGCCACGTAGTACTCCCGGTAGCGCCGGATGACCTCGTCCAGGAGGCCGGCCGGCACCTTGGCGACGTTGAGGAGCGAATCGCTCAGCTTCGGGCCGATCATCGCCTCGAGCAGGTCCTGGCCGGGGACGGGAAGCCCCAGCCCGCGGAGGGCTGAGGCGATTCCGTCTGTTATCCCACCGGCCGGATCGACAAGAGTGCCGTCCAGGTCAAAGATCACGGGCACTGTTGTTGAAGTCACCGGGTTAGTTTCTCACGACAGAAGCAGTGCCTGAAACTCGCATGCCTGCAGCGGAATACTTCTCCTGCCTTAGCCCAGGATTTCGGCCAGGAAGGTGGCCGTGTGGCTGGTGGTGGAGGTGGCTACCTGCTCCGGCGTGCCGGTGGCAACGACCTGGCCGCCGCCGGAGCCGCCGTCGGGCCCAAGATCCACGATCCAGTCCGCGCTCTTGATGACATCCAGGTTGTGCTCGATGGTGATGACCGTGTTGCCTTTGTCCACCAGCCCCTGCAGGACCATCAGCAGCTTGCGGATGTCCTCGAAGTGCAGGCCGGTGGTGGGCTCGTCCAGGACGTACACGCTGCGGCCGTTGGACCGCTTCTGCAGTTCAGCCGCCAGCTTGACGCGCTGCGCCTCACCGCCGGAAAGCGTGGTGGCGGGCTGGCCGAGCCGGACGTACCCCAGGCCCACGTCCACGAGCGTGTTCAGGTGCCGTGCGATGGGCGAGAACGCCGCAAAGAACTCGGCGCCCTCCTCGATGGGCATGTTGAGGACATCCGCGATGGTTTTGCCCTTGTAGTGCACTTCCAGGGTTTCCCTGTTGTAGCGCGCACCGTGGCATACCTCGCACGGGACGTAGACGTCCGGCAGGAAGTTCATCTCGATCTTCAGTGTGCCGTCACCGGAGCAGGCTTCGCACCGGCCGCCCTTGACGTTGAAGGAGAAGCGGCCGGGAAGGTAGCCCCGGACCTTGGCTTCGGTGGTCTCCGCGAAGAGCTTGCGGATGTTGTCGAACACGCCGGTGTAGGTGGCGGGGTTGGAGCGGGGCGTCCGCCCGATGGGGCTCTGGTCCACGTGGACCACCTTGTCCAGGTGCTCCAGCCCGCGGATGGTCTTGTGCCGCCCCGCTACCTGCTTGGCACCGTTAAGCTTGTTGGCCAGCACCTTGTACAGGATCTCGTTGACAAGGGTGGACTTGCCCGAGCCGCTCACGCCCGTCACCGCGGTGAAGAGGCCAAGCGGGAACGCCGCGTCCACGTTAACCAGGTTGTTTTCCCGCGCACCCACCACCTTGAGTTCGCGCTTTTTGTCGTACTTGCGGCGCTTCTTCGGCACTTCGATGCTCTTGCGGCCCGACAGGTAATCGCCGGTCAGCGATGCGGTGTTCTCGAGGAGCTCCTTGTAGGAGCCGGAGTGGACTACCTGGCCGCCGTGTTCACCGGCGCCCGGTCCGATGTCCACGATCCAGTCGGCAACATGGATGGTGTCCTCGTCGTGTTCCACGACGATGAGGGTGTTGCCCATGTCCCGGAGCCGGGTAAGGGTGTCGATAAGGCGCCGGTTGTCGCGCTGGTGCAGCCCGATGGAAGGCTCGTCCAGCACGTAAAGCACGCCCACCAGGCCCGAGCCGATCTGGGTGGCGAGCCGGATGCGCTGCGCCTCGCCGCCGGAGAGAGTGGCGGATGGGCGTTCCAGGTTCAGGTATTCCAGCCCCACGTCCAGGAGGAACGTCAGGCGTGCCTGAATCTCCTTGAGCACCTGGTGTGCGATCTGTGCTTCGCGGCCGGTCAGGACCAGGTTGTTCAGGAACTCTGCGCAGTCGCGCATGGGAAGGGCCGCGACGTCGGCGATGGACTTGCCGTTGATGAGCACCGACAGGGACGCAGGATTGAGGCGCGCGCCATTGCAGGCGGGGCAGGGAATCTGCCGCATGTACTCTTCGTAGCGGTCGCGGGCCCAGTCGGAATCGGTCTCGCCGTGCTTGCGGTGGACGTACTGGATGGCCCCTTCAAAGCCGGTGCTGTACTTGCGTTCCCGGCCGAAGCGGTTGCGGTACTGCACCACCACTTTGTGGTCCTTGCCGTGCAGGACGGTCTGGCGGACGTCCTTGCCCAGCTTTTCCCAGGGGGTGTCCATCGAAAACCCGAGTTCCTTGGCGAGGCCCTCCAGGAGCCGGTTCCAGTACTCGGTGGTGGCTGTTCCCAGCGACCAGGGGGCGATGGCGCCCTCGGACAAGGACAACTCGGGGTTGGGGACGATGAGTTCCTCATCCACCTCGAGCCGGGTGCCGATGCCGCTGCAGGCGGCGCAGGCGCCGAAAGGGTTGTTGAAGGAGAAGGACCGTGGCTCGATCTCGTCGATGGCAAGCGGATGCTCGTTGGGGCAGGCCAGGTTTTCGGAGAAGGCGCGGATCCGCGCGGGGTCGTCCGCCTCAAGGTCCACGAACTCTGCCAGGACGCGGCCCTCGGCCAGGCCCAGGGCGGTTTCGATGGAGTCGGTGAGGCGCTGGCTGATGCCTTCCTTGACCACGAGGCGGTCCACCACCACTTCGATGGTGTGCTTGAACTGCTTGCCCAGCTTGGGCGGATCGCTCAGCTGGACAAGGTCGCCGTCCACCCTGGCACGCGAATAGCCCTTGGCGGTGAGCTCCTTGAAGAGATCGACGAATTCGCCCTTGCGTCCACGCACCACCGGTGCGAGGACCTGGAAACGGGTGCCTTCGTCGAGCTCCAGGAGCTGGTCGACGATCTGCTGCGGAGTCTGCTTGGCCACCGGCTCACCACAGACCGGGCAGTGCGGCCGTCCCACGCGTGCCCAGAGGAGCCGCATGTAGTCGTAGATCTCGGTGATGGTGCCCACGGTGGAGCGCGGGTTCTTGCTGGTGGACTTCTGGTCGATGGAGACTGCCGGCGAGAGTCCTTCGATGAAGTCGACGTCGGGCTTGTCCACCTGGCCGAGGAATTGCCGGGCGTAGGCGGACAGGGACTCCACGTAGCGGCGCTGGCCTTCGGCGAAGATCGTGTCGAACGCGAGGGAGGACTTGCCGGAGCCGGAGAGTCCGGTGAAGACGATCATCGCGTCGCGCGGCAGGTCGAGGTCCACGTTGCGCAGGTTGTGCTCCCGGGCGCCCTTCACCACGAGGCGGGAGAGGTCCGGCCGCTGAAGTGTGGCAGCGGAGGGCACGGCGACGGAAGCGGATTGGATGGAGGATTCTTCAGCTACGGCTTTAGGCACCCCATAATGCTAATCGAAAACTTCTTCGAACATCCACGCGGCGGCGCGCTCAGCCGGCGTCGTAGGCTGCCGCGAGCAGCTTCACCGCTTCCGCGAACGTGGCGCCCTGCGACTTTGCGGCGTCGGCATAGGCCGCGGCAGCTGCGGAGAGCCCGCTGAGGCGTTCGTCACGTGCACACACCACGGTCCCGTTCCTCCCCCGCGTGGCAACAATGCCGGCCGCTTCCAATTCCTTATAGGCCCGGGCGACAGTGTGCGGCGCCACGTCCAGGCGCTCCGCAAGGACCCGGACGGCGGGAAGCCGGGTGCCCGGGGGCAGCGCGCCGCTGTCCGCCAGGTGGATGATCCGGAGCCGCAGCTGTTCAAACAGAGCCACGGTGCTGCCGGCGTTGGGTTTCCAGTCCCCCGGGAAGTCGGGAGTGGTTTTCACAGCCCCGCCTCAAGGACCCCGGTACGCCTGGGACTGGCGGAGAACTGGGCGTTGTAGAGCCGCGCGTAGTAGCTGTTTGCCGCCAGGAGGCTCTGGTGGGTGCCCTGCTCAACGATGCGTCCGTGGTCCATGACCAAGATTAGATCAGCGTTCCGCACCGTGGACAAACGGTGGGCAATCACGAAGCTCGTCCTGCCATGGCGCAGCCGCCGCATTGCCTGCCGGATCAGCAGTTCGGTCCTGGAGTCCACCGAACTTGTCGCCTCGTCCAGGATCAGGACCGGCCGCCCTGCCAGTTCGGCCCGGGCAATGGTGATGAGTTGCCGCTGGCCCTGGCTGAGGGGTTCGCCGCCGTTCTCCAGCACGGTGTCGTACCCGCCGGGGAGGGAACGGACGAAGCGGTCCACGTAGCTGGCCTCCGCCGCGGCCAGGATCCCGGCCTCGGTGGCACCGGGCAGCCCGTAGGCGATGTTCTCCCTGATGGTGCCGGCGAAGAGCCACGCATCCTGGAGCACCACCCCGAACTGCCCCCGCAGCCGGTCTGTGGAGATGGTGGCAGTATCAATGCCTCCCAGGGTGATTCGGCCCGAACCCGGTTCGCAGAAGCGCAACAGGAGATTCACCACAGTGGTTTTTCCGGCTCCGGTGTGGCCGACGATGGCCACCGTTTGTCCCGGCTCCGCGGTGAACGAAAGGTTGCGCACGGCAGGCGGCGAGCCGGGGTACCCGAAGGTCACGTCCTCGAAGACGATGGTTCCATCCTCGGGGACGGGCGTCTCCCCGCCCCTTTGCGCGGGGTCCTCCTCCGCGTCCAGCAGGGCGAACACGCGGGCAGCGGACGCAGCGCATGACTGGATGAGGTTGAGCAGGCCGCCAATCTGCCCGACGGGCTGGCTGAAGAGCCTGCTGAACTGGATAAACGCCTGGATGCCGCCGATGGTCATCGCTCCCGCAATGACCTGCAAAGCGCCGACAACTGCAACGGCGATGTAATTCAGGTTGGCCATCAGCACCATCAGGGGCTGGACCACCCCGGCCGAGTACTGGGCTTTGGTGGCCGCGCGCGCCAGCCGCCGGTTGCTTTGGGCGAAAATGTCGGCGGCCCGGGACTGCTGCCCGAAGGCCTTGATGACTTCGTGGCCGGTGATGAACTCCTCAACGTGCGCGTTGAGCTCCCCGGTTTCCTTCCACTGCCGTTCAAAGTGCGCCTGTGACCGGCGCGCAACGAGAACGGTGATGCAGGTGGAGAGGGGCACGCTGGCAAGAGCTATGGCCGCCAGCATGGGCGAGATCCACAACATCATGGCCAGCGATCCGCACAGCATCAGCACGGACATGATCAGTTGCGTGAGGAGCTGGTTCATGGCCTGTGAGATGTTGTCGATGTCGTTGGTTGCCCGGCTCAGGACATCGCCCCGGGAACGCTCACTGAAATAGGTGGACGGCAGGCGGTGCAGCTTGTCCTCCACCGCAGCCCGCAGCCCGTACATCAGCCCCTGCACGGAGCGGGCCGTCAGGGCGCCCTGGATCCAGTTGAAGACGGACGCGAAGACGTACATCACCGCCACAGTGGACAGCAGGATGACCAGGCGTTCCTGGTCGGTGGTGCCCAGGAAGATACCGTTCACGACGACGTCGGTGGCGTCGCCGAGATACTTCGGAGCTGCCACGTTGAGGCCCGCGAAAGCGCAGGTGGCTGCCACTGCGCCGAGCATGAGGTGCCGGAACGGGCGCAGCAGCCCAAGCAGCCTGCCCGATGTGCGCCAGAACCCGTCCGAGGATGTCCCGACGGCGGCCGTCGTCACAGCGGTCCGTCCAGTGCCAGCTGCGATTCGGCGATCTCGCGGTACGTGCGGGATGTTTCCAGCAGCCCGTGGTGGGTCCCCTGTGCCACGATGCGCCCGCCGTCGAGCACCAGGATCAGGTGTGCGCCCTCCACAGCCGAAACACGCTCTGCCACAACAATCACCGTGGCTGACGCAAGTTCCGCGTCCAACGCCTGCCGCAGCCTGGTGTCCGTGTCGTAGTCCAGCGCCGAAAAACTGTCATCAAAGAGATAAAGGGGCGCTGCGCGCAGCAGGGCACGCGCCATGCACAGGCGCTGCCGCTGCCCTCCGGACAGCGTGGTTCCGCCCTGGCCCACAGGCGTCGCCAGCCCCAAGGGCAGGTCGCGCATGAAGCGCATGGTCTGCGCCTTCTCCAGGACTGCCCAGAGTTCCTCGTCTGATGCGTCGGGGGCAGCCATGCGGAGGTTGTCGGCAATAGTGCCCGAAAACAGATGGGAGTGCTGGGGGACGATGGACATGGCCCCGCGAAGCGTGTCCAGCGGCAGCTCCTTAATGTTCACGCCATCCAGCCGGATCTCCCCCTCGGTGGAATCAAGGAAACGCGGGATCAGGTTCAGGAGCGTTGATTTTCCACTGCCCGTGGATCCCACGATGGCAGTGGTGGTGCCCGGCATGGCCGTAAAGCTGATTCCGGAGAGGACCGGTGCTTCTGCCCCTGGGTAGGAAAATCCGACCCCCCTGAACTCAAGGGTTCCCGGCTGCGCGGACGCGGCCGGCCAGCCGGCCGGAGCGGCGTGAAGGGTATGCGCAGGGGGGCCCGCGGACTCACGCACCGAGGGTTCGGTGTCCAGGACGGCGGTGATCCGCTCCGCGCACGCGGCGGCGCGGGGTGCCGTCATCAGGACGTACATGGCCATCATGATGGCCAGCAGGATCTGCATGATGTAGCTGATGAAGGCCGTGAGCGCACCAATGTTCATCTGGCCCGACTGGATGCGCTGGCCGCCGAACCACACAACTGCCACCGACGACAGGTTCACCACCAGCATGATCAGCGGCAGCATGGCCGCCACCAGCAGAGCAGACTGCAGATTGTTGGCAGTAAGGCTGCTGTTCGCCCGCGCGAAGCGCCCAATCTCATGCTCCTGGCGCACAAAGGAACGGATCACCCCGGCACCGATAATCTGCTCACGCAGGATGCCGCCCGCCTTGTCCAGCAGGTCCTGCCCTTGTCGGTAGAGCGGGACCAGGCGCCGGACGATCAGGGACATGATCAGCAGGAGCAACGGCACAACGACGATGACCACTGCGGACAGCCCCACGTCCTGCTGCAGGGCGAGGACAATGCCGCCCAGCCCCATCGCGGGCCCGGCGATCAGCATGGTGAACACCAGCACCGCGAATGCCTGGATCTGCTGGGTGTCGTTGGTTGCCCGCGTGGCCAGGCTCTGCGCCCCGAAGCGTGCCACCTCCTGGGAGGACAGCGACTGGATGCTCGAAAAAATCTCCGCCCGGAGCCGGCGCCCCATCCCCATGGCCGTTACAGCCCCAAGGTAGCCGGCCCCGATGGCCGCGCCGGCCTGGACCGCAGCGATGCCCGCCATCAGGACCCCGAGGCGGGAAATCACCCCGGTGTTGCCGGCCACAATGCCGTCGTCGATGATCGCGGCGTTCACGGTGGGCAGCAGGAGGTTCGCGGCGGCCTGGACCAACTGCAGGAGCACGATGGCGGCGAGGTGCCATCCATGACCCTTGAGGAGCCGCCCCATCAATCCGATCAGCAACGCACCTCCTGTAAGGTCAGGAAAGCCGACAACGATGGTCGCCTCCCCCAATTGGCCACGTTCGTCATTGTAGGCCAGATCACATTCAGCCGCCGTCAACAACATGACCAGTCCAGTAGAGATCATCCAGCGACTGGACGACGGTCACTCGTTCTTGCGGCCTACCGCGAAGATCCTGCGGAAAGGATAGATTGTGCCGTGCCTGCCCTGCGGATATGCCCCGCGCAGGGACGCAGCATACTCGGCTTCAAACTGGGCCCCGTCCTCCGGTGAGAGCACATTCAGCACGGGACGCAACGCGGTACCCCGGACCCACTCCAGGACCGGGTCCGGACCTGGCAGCACCTGCTGGTAGGTGGTTTCCCAGGCGTCTGCCGAGCACCCGGCGTCGAGCATGATGTCCAGGTAATCCGCCGGCTCCCCCACCGATTCGCCGCCGCGCAGCACGCCGAGGAGTTTCGGTGCCCACCGCTCCGAGGCGGCGAGGTCCCGCATCAGCGCATGGGACGGTGCGTTAAAGTTCCCCGGTACCTGCAGCGCGAACCAGGCGCCGGGGCGCAGTGCGGCCAGCCATGACCGCATCAACTCCTGGTGCCCGGGCACCCATTGAAGGGCCGCGTTGCTGACCACAACATCCGTCCCTGCCGGGGGCGTCCAATGGGTGATATCCGCCTGCTCAAAATGCAGCGACGGACGCCGTGCAGCGTGGTCCGCCGCCCTGGCCAGCATGTCCGCCGAGGCGTCCAGGCCCACCACTTCCGCGTCCGGCCAGCGTTCGGCGAGCGTTGCGGTGAGGTTCCCCGGGCCGCAGCCCAGGTCAACCACCCGGGCCGGCCTGTCGGCGTGGACCCTTCCGGTGAGGTCGAAAAACGGCCGGTCCCGGTGATCGCCGAACTGAACGTATTTGGCCGGATCCCATTCCATAGGCTTCTCCACTGTCTGGTGCTGTCACTGCTATCGCGAAGCCTAGCCCGGCCGGAACGGATTTCCCGGCGCGCCCTGGCACTAAGCTGGAAATCAATGAAACTCGTTGACCAGCTGACCCATCTGCCCGCCGGGAACCTCCAGGCCGCCGTCGACCCCGATGACCTGTACACCCGCTTCGTCGAGTGGACGGAAAGCCGTGGCTTGGCGCTGTATCCGGCCCAGGACGAAGCCATCATGGAACTGGCCACCGGGGCCAACGTCATCCTGGCCACCCCTACCGGCTCCGGCAAATCCCTGGTGGCCATCGCCGCGCATTTCCAGGCCATGGCGCAGGGCAGGCGCAGCTACTACACGGCGCCCATCAAGGCGCTGGTGTCAGAGAAGTTCTTTGCCCTGTGCGAGATCTTCGGCGCGGAGAACGTGGGAATGATCACCGGGGACTCCGGAGTCAACCAGGACGCGCCGATCATCTGCTGCACGGCTGAAATCCTGGCCAACACTGCTTTGCGCGAGGGTGCCGCAGCCGAGCTGGGCGCAGTCATCATGGACGAGTTCCACTTCTACTCGGACCCGCAGCGCGGCTGGGCCTGGCAAGTGCCGCTGCTGGAACTCCCGCAGGCCCAGTTCCTGCTGATGTCCGCGACGCTGGGCGACGTGGCGAGGTTCGAAAAGGAACTGACCGATCTGACCGGCCGCCCCACCACCACCGTGAGTTCGGCCGAACGGCCCATTCCGCTGCATTACTACTACCACGAGACCCCGGTCCACGAGACGCTGGAGGAGCTGCTCGCCACCAAGCAGGTCCCTGTCTATGTGGTGCACTTCAGCCAGATCGAGGCAATCGACCGGGCCCAGAACCTGATGAGCATCAATGTCTGCACCCGCGAGGAGAAGGACAAAATTGCCGAACTGATCGCGAACTTCCGGTTCGCCGCCGGCTTTGGCAAGACCCTCAACCGGCTGGTGCGCCATGGCATCGGCGTGCACCATGCAGGCATGCTGCCCAAGTACCGGCGGCTGGTGGAGCAGCTGGCCCAGGCGGGGCTGCTCAAAGTCATCTGCGGCACGGACACCCTCGGCGTGGGCATCAACGTCCCCATCCGCACGGTGCTGCTCACCGCCCTCAGCAAGTACGACGGCGTCCGCACCCGGCTGCTCAACTCGCGTGAGTTCCACCAAATTGCAGGGCGTGCCGGCCGCGCGGGATACGACACCGCCGGCACGGTGGTGGTCCAGGCCCCCGAGCACGTCACCGAAAACGTCAAAGCGATGGCCAAGGCCGTTGCCAAGTTCGGCGACGACCAGAAAAAGCTGCGCCAAGTGGTTAAGAAGAAGCCGCCGGAAGGTTTTGTGTCCTGGGGTGAGCCAACGTTCAAGCGGTTGGTGGAGTCGGTGCCGGATCCGCTGAGTTCAAGCTTCACGGTGACGCACGCCATGCTCATGAACCTGATGGAGCGGCCCGGGGATCCGTTTGCCGCCGCCCGCCGGCTGCTGACGGAAAACCACGAACCGCGGTCCTCCCAGCTGCGGCTGATGAAGAAGGCGCTGGGCATCTACCGGGAGCTGCTCGCTGCCGAAGTGGTGGAGCGGATACCCGAAGAGCAGCAGGGAGCGGACGGGCGCACGGTCCGGCTCACCGTGCACCTGCAGCCGAACTTCGCGCTCAACCAGCCGCTTTCCCCCTTCGCACTTGCCGCACTGGAGCTTCTTGACCCGGAGTCGCCGTCGTACGCCCTGGACGTGGTGTCCGTGATCGAGGCGACGCTGGAGAAGCCGCGCCAAATCCTTTCCGCCCAGCAGAAGAAGGCCCGCGGCGAAGCGGTGGCCGCCATGAAGGCGGACGGCATCGAGTACGACCAGCGGATGGCGATGCTGGACGAGGTCACGTACCCGCAGCCCCTCGCCGAGATCCTCGGTGAGGCATTCGAGGTATACCGGAAGGCTGCCCCGTGGGTGGGCGACTTTGAGCTGGCGCCCAAGTCAGTGGTGCGGGACATGTTCGAGCGTGCCATGAACTTCGGCGAGTTCGTGCAGTTCTATGGTCTGGCCCGTTCGGAGGGCATCGTGCTGCGGTACCTCGCGGACGCGTTCAAGGCGCTCCGGCAGACGGTTCCCCAGGACATGCTCCGCGATGACCTCGAAGACCTGATTGCCTGGCTGGGCGAACTGGTGCGCCAGGTTGACTCCAGCCTCCTGGACGAATGGGAGGAACTGGCCTCCGGTGCCGCTCCCACCCCGCACGACGCGCCGCCGCCTCCCCCGCCGTCGCTTACCTCGAACATCCGGGCCTTCCGGGTGATGGTCCGCAACGAGATGTTCCGCCGCGTGGAACTGTTCGCGGACGAGGACGCTGCGGCTCTCGGCGAGCTGGACGGCGCCTCCGGCTGGGACCGCGACCGGTGGGAAGACGTTCTCGATGACTACTTTGATGAGCATGACGACATTGGAACCGGGCCGGACTCCCGCGGCCCAAACCTGCTGATCATTACCGAGGAACCCGGAGTGTTGAAGGTACGGCAGATCTTCGATGATCCCGCAGGAAACCACGACTGGGGCATTTCCGCGGAGGTGGACCTTGCGGCGTCGGATGAGACCGGAACTGCCGTGGTGCGGGTGACCGACGTCAACCGGCTCTGACGCTGCCGCGGCCCTGCGGCAGCGGCGACAACCACGGCGGTAAGCTCGAACAATGAGCTTAATCCGCCCCGCAACAGAGCAAGACGTGCCCGCGATCCTGAGGATGATCCACGAACTGGCGCACTACGAGAAAGAACCGGACGCCGTCCGCAACACCCCGGAAATGCTGCGGCAGGTCCTCTTTGGGGAGAACCCGCGCGTCTTCGCCGCCATGGCTGAAAACGAAGCCGGCGACGTTCAGGGCTTCGCGCTGTGGTTCCTCAACTACTCCACGTGGGAGGGTGTGCACGGCATCTACCTGGAAGACCTGTACGTAAGCCCGGAGGCCCGCGGCGAAGGCCACGGCAAGGCCCTCCTGCAGCACCTCGCCGGGATTGCGGTGGAGAACGGCTATGCCCGGGTGGAATGGAGTGTCCTTGACTGGAACGAGCCGTCCATCAACTTCTACCGCAGCCTCGGCGCCAGGCCGATGGACGGGTGGTCCACCTTCCGCCTGACCGGAGATGCCCTGGAACAGTTCGGCAGCGCTGTCCCCGCCGCAGCCAATGGCTGACGTACGGCAGCCTGCCGCCGTCAAGGCCCTCACACGCCTGTTCCGTCCCGGGCAGGGAGCGACGGCGGGCCACGAGGTCCGGGCACGGCATGCCTTCCGGGGTATGCGCACAGTGGAGCATTACTTCACCGTGCCTTTGGACCACACGGCGTCCGCTGCCACTCCCGAGACCATCACCGTCTTCGCCCGCGAGTATGTATCGGCGGCGCACAGCGAGGAGGAAGCGCAAAACCTTCCCTGGCTGCTGTTCCTGCAGGGCGGACCGGGCGGCCGCGGCAACAGGTTCGGTTCCCTGGGCGGCTGGAGCAAGGCCGCGGCGAAGGACTTCCGTATCCTGATGCTTGACCAGCGGGGAACCGGGCTGTCCACACCGGTGGACCGGAACACCCTGCCGCTGCGCGGGTCAGCCGACGAGCAGGCCGCATACCTGGAACACTTCCGGGCTGATTCGATCGTGGCCGACGCCGAGCTGATCCGGAAAACGCTGGGCTCACCGCCCTGGAGCATCTACGGCCAGAGTTACGGCGGCTTCTGCGCGCTGACCTACCTGTCCTTCGCCCCGGAGGGACTGCGGGAAGTGCTCATCACCGGCGGCCTGGCGCCGCTGACGGGGCCGGCCGATGACGTCTACCGGGCCACGTTCCAGCGCGTGGCGGCGCGGAATGCAGAGTACTTCAGCTGGTACCCGGAGGACCGTGCCATGGTGGAACGGATTGCCCGCCACCTGCGGAGCACGCCGGAGTTCCTGCCCGACGGCGGACCGCTCACCGTGGAGCGCTTCCAAATGGCGGGGGCGTTCCTGGGCGGCAACACACGGGTGGACAGCCTGCATTACCTGCTGGAGGACGCCTTCACGGAGACTGCGGCAGGCCCCCGGCTCTCAGACCCCTTCCTGGAGCAGATGCAGGGCATCGTCTCGCGGCGTTCCAACCCGCTGTACGCCCTGATGCACGAATCCATCTACGGCCAGGGCCAGGCGACGGACTGGTCCGCCTGGCGGGTGCTGGACGAGTACCCGGAGTTCCGGCCGGACGCAGAACCGCTGTTGCTGACCGGCGAAATGGTCTACCCCTGGTACTTCGACCAGGACCCCGCGCTGCGTCCCCTCCGCAAGGTGGCCGGGCTGCTGGCCGCGAAGCAGGACTGGACGCCGCTCTATGACGTCCGGCAGCTCGCCGCAAACCGGGTTCCGGTGGCGGCGGCCGTCTACTCGGACGATATCTACGTGGACCGGAAGCTGTCCCTTGAAACGGCTGCTGCCGTCCGCGGGCTCCAGGTCTGGGAAACGGGCGACTTCCATCACGATGGCATCGCCGACGACGGTGAAGGGATCTTTGCCCGGCTGCTGGGGATGGCCAGGTCAGGCCGCCGCTGACGCCCGCCGCCGGGTAACGAGGGTCAGGAAGGCTGCCGCCAGGACGCAGGCGCCCACCACGCCACCGAGCATGTTGAGCCCCAGGTAACCGGTCCAGCTCAGGACCAGGCCGGAGACAGCCCCGCCCACAGCCCCGGCTGCCCCCATCAGCATGTCGGACACGCCCTGCACCACAACTTTGGCATCCTGCCCGACGCTCTCTGCCAGCAGGGTGGACCCGGAGACGGTGGCGGCCGACCAGCCCATGCCCAGCAGCACCAGGCCGACGGCCACCGCTGTGGTGGAGCCCTGGCCGAAGCCCGCCACGATGACGGCTGTAATCAGCAGGGCGAAGCCAATCATGATGGTCTCCGTCCTGCCCGCCTTGTCCGTCAGCCAGCCCATGACGGGTGACAGGGCGAACATGCCGGCAATGTGCAGAGAGATGGTGAAGCCGATGATCACCAGCACGTCGCCGGAGGCGGTATGCCCGGCGTGCGATGCGCCGGGGCCTTCCACCAGGTGCTGCAGGTGCAGGGGCGTCATGGACATGACGCCCACCATGACGGCATGGGCCGCGACGACGGCTGCCACGGCCAGGAGCGCCATCCGTGAGGCGCGGATGGCGCGCATGCCACGGGCCAGGGATCCGGGCGGCCTGCTGCCCTGGTTGGCCGCGGCGGCGACGCTCCCTGCCTGGGGCACTCCGGGTGCAGCCGGGCCTTCAGCCCGTGCGGCCAGTTCACGGGAGAGGAGGAGCGGGTCCGGCCGGAGTCCGACCCAAACGAGGACGGTTGCCACCAACAGTCCGGCGCCGGAGATGACGAACGGTCCGGCGACCGGCGGCAGCCCCAGGGCCGCGCCCACCACCGTGCCGGGCTGGATCAGGTTGGGGCCGGCGACGGCTCCGACAGTGACGGCCCAGACGACGGTTGACAGTGCCCTGCCGCGGTGCTCGCCGTCGGCAAGGTCGACGGCGGCAAAACGCGCCTGCAGGCTTGCGGCGGTCCCCACTCCAATGCCGGCCGCACCCAGCACCAGCAGGCCGAAGATTCCGGTCACGACGGCCAGGACCATCAGCACGGTGCCCACCAAGGCCGCGGACAAGCCCGCCAGCTGGCCCACCCGGCGTCCCCTGCGCTCCGCCAGTGAGGCCAGCGGCAGCGCCGCCAGGGCGGCGCCGAGGGTCATGACTGTTGCCACTGCACCGGCCCACGCGCTGGAGCCCGAGAGCTCAACGGCGAGGATGGAGCCTATGGAAACCGTGGCGCCCGTGCCAATTCCACCGAAGACCTGGGCCGCGGCCAGCAGCGCCACGGTACGCCGCTGTACCCGGCGCACGTCCTGTTCGCTCATCACTGTGGGGGCCATGGACAGAGCATAGTCCTCGGCGCC
>NZ_JARHXQ010000364.1:0-1817 GCF_029222765.1 Arthrobacter sp. Cr_A7
TTACTGGCCGCGACGATTCGGTCCGCGGCCTGTGGGGCACGTTCAAGGCTGCCCTGCCGGGCAGCTGGAAGCTGGGAATCACGACGGCGGCAGCCGCCGTCGTGATTGTCCTCAACCTTCTGCTCGCTTGGGTGGGGCAGCTTCCCGGCCGGGAAGTGGTGCTGCCGGCCACCCTGATCCTTGCCGCCGCAGGCGCCGTCCTGCTGCTGCGGACCACGGCTGCCTGGTCGGACTTCACCGGCCCCCACACTGACGGCCGCAGTGCCTGGCGCTCCGCGCTGGAAACCGGCCAAACCCTGTCCCTGAAGGACTGGACAGGGTCCCTCCTCCTCGCCGCGGCGCTCTTCGGCGCCGTCGTGTTCGTCTGGATGCTCGCGGCACTCTTCGTGGTGGTCCCAGGCACCCTGATCCTCGCCGCGGCAGCGGTCAAACTGCGCTCCACCCGCTAAAACTTCCTCCTGGTTTCCGCCCGCTATTGAGTTGAGTCCGACGTGTCTTCCGACCGCCAGCGTTCCGAACAGTCCCTCCGTTCTTCGAAGAGCCAGCACCCCTGGTACCAGCCGCTGAAGCAGCGCAACTACAGGCTCTTCCTTGCCCTCGTATTCACCGGCAGCGTGGGTGTGTGGATGCAGCGCCTGGCCCAGGACTGGCTGGTGCTGCAGCTGACCGGCAGCCCCGCCGCCGTGGGTGTAGCCGTCGCACTGCAGTTCCTGCCGATGCTGGTTGTGGGGCCCCTCAGCGGCCTGCTGGTGGACATGTTTCCGAAACGGCGCATCATGCTGGTCTGCCAGGCAGTGATTGCCTTCCTGGCCCTCGGCCTGGCGGTTTGGGCCGCGAGCGGGACCATCACGGTCTGGGCGGTTTATGCCAGCTGCGTGGCGCTCGGCGTCACCTCGGCCATTAACCAGCCCGCCAGCCAGGTGTTCGTCAACGAAGTGGTGGGCGACGCCGCCCTCCGGCCCGCCATCGGCATCAACAATGCCATCGGGCAGCTGGGCGCCATGGCGGGACCCGCGCTGGGCGGGGCAGTCATCGCCCAGGCCGGGTCAGCCGCAGCGTTCGCTGCCAACTCGCTGCTGTGCCTGCTCGTGCTTTGCCTGATCGCCGCCATCCGCCCGGCCGAGCTGCATCCGAGCATCGCTGCCGAACGCGGGCGGGGCCAGCTCCTTGCCGGGTTCCGCTACGTCCGTGAGCGCCCTTCGCTGCTGCTGATTATTGCCCTGGCCGGGCTCCTGGGGATGTTCGGCATGAACGGGCCGGTGGTCCTGGCGGCCTTTGCCGAACGGGTATGGCACAACGGTGTTGAAGGGTTCGGCCTGTTCAATACCGTCAGCGCCATCGGAGCCCTGGCCGGCGCGCTGCTGGCGGCCCGCCTCCGGAGCCTGGGCCGTAAGGGCATCGTGGCGGCGGCAGGCCTCTTCGGACTGTCCCAGCTGGTGGCCGCACTGATGCCCAACCTGGTCCTCTTCATTGTCATGCTGGTGGTGGTGGGCCTCATGACGCTCCTGTTCCTGACCAGTGCCGCCACTGCCGTCCAGCTCGAAGCCGGCCCTGCGATCCGCGGCCGCGTTATGGCGTTGTACCTGCCCCTGCTGCTGGGCGGACACGCCTTGGGCGGACTCCTGGCCGGGTGGCTGACGGAACAGTTCGGGGTGCGCACCGGCCTGGTGGTCACCGGCGGCCTGGGCATGCTCTCCGCAGTGGTGATCGGTTTGCTGCTGTGGCTGAATGGCAGGCGGTCCCGCCCCCTGCTCTGACTCGCGAGATGGCAGTTCGCAGCAGTGTCCGCCGGCAACACTGCCCCGAAGTGCCATCTC
>NZ_JARHXQ010000365.1:0-5433 GCF_029222765.1 Arthrobacter sp. Cr_A7
TTAGTTGGACGGGTTTTCCCGTTTGCCCTGCCGGAACAGGAGCCAGCCCGCTGCAATCAGCAGAACGCTCAGGCCCAGGAACCCCAGATCCCAGGCCAACGGCCCACCCAGGTCGTCCCGCACGTGGTGGATCTGCAGCAGCTGGTGGTTAACAAGGCCCTCGACGACGTTGAACACACCCCAGCCGGCCAGCACCAGCCCGGTGTGGAACCGCCAGCTCGCGGACAGCCGCCCCTGCCGCCGGGCCCGGACCGTGAGGACGGCGGCGGCCACCACCAGCACCCACATGGCGCTGTGGAAGAGTCCGTCGGCCATGGTGTTCAGCTCCAGCCCGGCCACGGTTTTGGTGTTGCCGCTTTCGGTGTGGCTGAGCATGTGGTGCCACTGCAGCAGCTGGTGCAGCACGATGCCGTCGACGAAGCCGCCCACGCCCATCCCGAACAGGAACGCGGGCGCCACGGCAGGTGGCATGGCCCGCCCGGTGGGCCTGGCCGATGAGCTGTGGGCTTCCTGTGCCACGTTCTGTTCCCCCTCGCCTGGTGAGTCCTTCCACCAAGTCCCTACCCGCCGTCGGACGCGCTAACCGCCGTGAGCCCCCAGGAGAACCTAGCTGTACTGAGTCAGGACGTTGGTTACATCGTGAATAGGTGAAGACCTCTTAGGTTGGTGGTTACCACACACAGCCAACGACTAAGAGGTCTTCATGTTCCACCGTAATGCCCGCCTGACCCCGACCGGTAGACGGATCCTCGTCGAACGCGTGATGGCCGGCCGTCCGGTTGCTCATGTTGCCAAGGAAATGGGCGTCTCGCGGACCTGCGCCCATCGCTGGATCAGCCGATACAGGGCCCACGGCTGGGACGGCCTTCAGGACCGCAGCTCCAGACCGAAGTCATGCCCGCACGCCACCTCTGAAAAGGTGGTGGCCGATGTCCTGACCCAACGCGTGGAGCACCGCGAAGGCCCGACAGATCTGGCCTTGCGCTGCGGCACCAGTCCCCGGACCGTCTCCCGGATTCTGGCCCGCGCCGGCATGCCCAGACTGTGGGACCTGGACCCCGTAACCGGTGCACGAATCCGGGCCTCCCGCGCCACCGGCCGCCGCTACGAACGCGACGCCCCAGGGGACCTGATCCACGTCGATGTCAAAAAACTCGGCAGGATCCCCGATGGCGGAGGCTGGCGTGCCGACCCGGCCCAGAGCCCGGCCAACCACCGCTCCTCGGGCAGAAACCTGGGCTTTGACTACGTCCACGTCGCCGTCGAGACTACACCCGCTTCGCCTACGCAGAGGTTCTACCGGACGAGAAAGGGCCAACCTGTGCAGGGTTCCTCACCAGAGCGGCAGCCGCGATGGCAGCTCAAGGTGCACCGGTCAAACGCGTCATGACAGACAACGCCTTCGCCTACCGGCTGTCCCGGGATTTCCAGGACGCACTGGCCGCACTGGGCGCCAAACACATCCTGATCAAACCCCGCCACCCCTGGCAGAACGGCAAAGCAGAACGCTTCAACCGCACCCTGCAGGAAGGCTGGGCATACCGCCAACCATTCACATCGAATCAGACGCGAAGCGAGGCCCTGAAGCCATGGCTAGACTTCTACAACAACCACCGGCCCCACGGCAGCCTCGGAGGCAAACCGCCCATCAGCAGGTGCAACCAACCTACTGGCTGAGTACACCTAGCCGACCAGGCCGAGCAGGATGCCTCCCGCCGCGCCGACCAGGACCACGGCCCAGGGCGGCGTCTTCCAGGCGATCAGCAGCACGAAGCACACAAGGCCCAGGCAGAACGGGCCCGGTCCCGTGATTGCCGTGGTGAACACCGGGTTGTAGAGGGCCGCGGCGAGGATTCCCACCACAGCAGCGTTGGCACCGCGCATCAGCGCCTGGGCCTGCGGCCTGGACCGGAACCTGTTCCAGAACGGCAGCACGCCTGTCAGGAGGAGGAAACCGGGCAGGAAGATCCCGGCCAGTGCGATGGCGGCACCGGCGACGCCTCCCGGGCCGAAGGCGGAGAGCGTGCCCAGGTAGGCGGCGAACGTAAACAGCGGCCCCGGCACTGCCTGCGCCGCACCGTAGCCGGCCAGGAACTGCTCAGAGGTGACCCAGCCGGGGTCCACCACGCCCGACTGCAGGAGCGGCAGGACAACGTGCCCGCCGCCGAAGACCAGTGCCCCTGCCCGATAAAACGCCTCAAACAGGGTGAGGCCCGCCGAACCCACGGCCGGCGCCAGCAGGGGCAGCCCCAGCAGCAGGGCAAGGAACAGGACCAGGCAGACGGTTCCGGCCGTCCGGCTGACAGGGAACCGCATCATCCCCGTGACATCGCCCGTCCCTGCCCGGCAGACAACCAGCCCGGCCAGGGCGCCGATGAGGATGGCGGCAATTTGCCCGAGCGAGCCGGCCAGCAGGATGGCTGCCAGGGCCGCCACCACGGCAATCGTGGCCCGCTCCCGGTCCGGGGTCAGGGCTTTCGCCATCCCCCACACGGCCTGGGCCACGATGGCGACAGCGACGATTTTCAGGCCCGTGAGGATGCCCGAACCAATGGCTCCCTGGAACAGCGAGGCGCCGGCGGCGAATGCCACCAGCAGGGCCGCCGAGGGCAGGGTGAAGGCGACGAACGCAGCGAGGGCCCCAAGGGGACCGGCGCGGTGCAGGCCCATCCCGAATCCCACCTGGCTGGAAGCGGGGCCGGGGAGGAACTGGCACAACGCCACAAGGTCCGCGTATTCCTTGTCGTCCACCCATTTGCGGCGTTCCACCAGCTCGTCGCGGAAGTAGCCCAGGTGGGCGATGGGCCCGCCGAAGGACGTGAATCCCAGCTTCAGGAAAACCCGGAAGACTTCCCACGCCGAGCCCCGGGCGGTGGCCGTTGCGGGGCTGCCGGCGGCAGCCGTCACAGGGCTGCCACGAGCCCGGCCGCACGTTCCAGGGCGCCCGGGACGATGGAGTAGTAGGCCCAGGTGCCCCGCTTCTCGCGGTGCAGCAGGCCGGCGTCCACCAGGATCTTCAGGTGATGCGAGACCGTGGGCTGACCGAGGTCGAGGGGTTCGGTCAGGTCGCAGACGCAGCGTTCACCGGACTCCCCCGCCTTCACGAGCGAGAGCAGGCGCAGGCGGTTCGGGTCGGAGAGCGCCTTGAAGACCAGCGCGGCTTCCTTCGCCTCCTCTGCCCCCAGTGCCGGACCGGCCGGCGGGCAGCAGGCAGGGTCCAGCAACGGATCAAGTGTCTGCGAAGCGTTCATACCTCCCATTATGCCGCTGCATTGACGCTCATCAATGTTTGACCCTGCATCCGCGGGTGGGGCTGGAGGATCATGCTGGCAAGGGCGTAGAATCCGTCCGCCCAGCAACTCCAAAGGAGACCTCCATGACGAACGAACAGCTGATCATTATCGGGTCCGGTCCTGCGGGGTACACCGCGGCCATTTACGCGGCCCGGGCGGGTTTGGAACCTTTGGTGCTGGCGGGTTCGGTGACCGCGGGCGGCGCGCTGATGAACACCACCGAGGTGGAGAACTTTCCGGGGTTCCCGGGCGGGATCCAGGGTCCGGAGCTGATGGACGGACTGCAGGAACAGGCCGAGAAGTTCGGCGCGAAGGTAGTGTTCGACGACGTCACGTCCGTGAATCTGAAGGGTCACCTGAAGACCGTGGTCACCGGGGCCGGGGAAACCCACCAGGCGCCTGCAGTGATCCTGGCTACCGGATCGGCCTATAAGGAACTGGGTTTGCCGGAGGAGAAGAAGCTCAGCGGCCACGGGGTGTCCTGGTGCGCCACGTGTGACGGGTTCTTCTTCCGGGAACAGGACATCATCGTGGTCGGCGGCGGTGATTCGGCGATGGAGGAAGCGACGTTCCTGACCCGGTTCGCGAAGTCCGTGACCGTCGTCGTCCGCCGCGAGGAGCTCCGTGCCTCCCGCATCATGGCGCAGCGGGCCAAGGACAACCCGAAGATCAGCTTCGCCTGGAACTCCGCCGTCACGGCCATCCACGGCGACGGGAAGGTGACGGGCGTGACCCTCACTGACACCCGCTCCGGGGAAACCCGCCAGCACGGGGCCACCGGGATCTTCGTGGCGATCGGCCACGTCCCCCGCACCGAACTGGTAGCCGGGCAGGTGGACCTGGACGCTGAGGGCTACATCAAGGTGGATGCCCCCACCACGGTCACCAACATCTCCGGGGTCTTCGCCTGTGGCGACGCAGTGGACCACCGCTACCGCCAGGCCATCACCGCTGCCGGAACCGGGTGCGCCGCGGCCCTGGACGCCGAACGCTACCTCGCAGCCCTGGACGATGCGGACAGCATCGCCACGGCATTGGTCGAAGAACCAACCCACGCCTAGAAACCAGGAATACGAACGTTCGACCCGGCCAAAATGCTTGGCCCGCCCCACGTTCATAAGTACACTTAGCATATTCACCGGGCGGGCTGGGGCCTTCAGTTTCGCTCCCCACGAGGGAGCCTGCGATGGCACGAAGGCGGCAACCATGCACCGAGACCGGCAGCCCACCCGCAACATCTGCGCTGAAGTGGCACATCTGGGCCTGCAGCTGCAGGCCATGGAGATTATTGACGAGATTCTCAGTGGAACCGAGCCCTGCGAAGCGGACGTCCGGAGCTCATTGACCTGGCATGTGGAGCACAATCCCGGACAACCGCAACGGGCACTCCTGATGCACATGCTGAACCTCCGCCGCAGTGGTCACAGCTGACACAGAAAAAACACCCTCCTGAAACACTCCGGCAACCTCGCCACGGCAAGCTGTGCATACGGGGATACAACAGCAGGAGGCAGCCATGGAGGCACAACGAGTCAGTACCGGTCAGCTCCGCATCGGAGACCACATCGAAGCGTGGCACAGGGGCAAGCTGTTCCACCGGGGCCGGGTGACCGACGTCGTACCCGCCCTTGAACTGTTCTGGATACTGGACGCGAGGACCGGCACGCGGAAGCTGCTGGACCCCGAAGCCCTGGAAATCCGGCACGTGGAGGAACCGGCCCAGCCGCTTACCCGGTTCTCACCGGCATAAACCCGGGGCGGCCGGGGTACGGTCAGTGCTAGGAATGCTGCTGTTGCGGCAGAAACCACAAGTAAGGAGCACACCGTGATTGGATTCATCGTTGCCGGCCTGATCATCGGCGCCCTGGCCCGCCTTATCAAACCCGGCAAGCAGAACCTTAGCTTGCTCGCCACCCTCCTGCTGGGCCTTGTGGGCTCGGTGATCGGCGGAGTGGTGGCGTCACTGCTGGGAACCGGGGACATCTTCGAGCTGAACTTCCTGGGCTTCATCGTGGCCGTCATCGCCTCGGTGCTCCTGGTGGGCACCGCAGAAGCAGTCGCCGGCCGCCGGAAGTCCGTGCGGCGCTGACCTAACCAACGCGACTAGAGCAACGCGGGGTCACTCCCGGCCCAATCCAAG
>NZ_JARHXQ010000366.1:0-17526 GCF_029222765.1 Arthrobacter sp. Cr_A7
TTCCAATTGCATGTCCCGTAAGGGGGAATCCGTGAAGAGCGGCAAACACAGGCCAGGACGGGAACGAGGAGCGGCCGCCGTCGAGTTCGCACTCATTGCTCCAATTCTTATGGCAATAGTCGTGTGCATCGTCGAGTTTTCAAGCTTTTACAACCTTCAAATTTCTGTTACTCAGGCAGCCCGGGAGGCAGCCCGCACTATGGCTGTTACTAACGACACTGCTGAGGCAGCGTCGGCTGGTGTTGCCGGGGCTCCTGGCTTGGCAATCGCACCCGGGAACATCACCTTCTCCGGAGCGTGCTCACCGGATGCCACGGTCACGGCGACCGTTACTCTGACTCGACCCGCACTCACTGGATTTTTCGGACCGACAGTTACAGTCAACGGGCAAGGGGCAATGCGATGTGGTGGTTAGAGACGCAAAAGCCTGACATTGAAGGGGAACGCGGCGCATCCGGCGTCCTAGTAGCTGTGATGGTCTTGGTCCTCCTTGGGGTCGGTGCCATGGCTGTAGACGTGGGGCAAATATATGCCGAACGTGCTGAACTTCAGAATGCTGCCGACGCCGGCGCTTTAGCTGGCGCTGACCTCTGCTCCGCTGTTGGGGGTTGCACGCAGGCGGACGCCAACGTTGTTGCAAATGCCCTGGCCGACCAAAATTCGAAAGACGGCAACTCAAACGTCCGCTTTGTGGATCTGGCCGTTCCCGGGGAAGTGACAGTAAGCACCTCGACAATCAATGCTGCCAATGGTTCCGGGTTTCTGACAAAGCTGTTCGCCAACGCGCTGAACGTTACAGACGTAGGAGTAGGCGCAACAGCAACAGCTAATTGGCTTTATCCCACGACGGGCCGCAGCGTTCTCCCACTAACTTTTGCGACTTGTGAATTCATTGAGGACGGACTTCCCCACAAAATCCTGACTCAGGGCGGCGGAGGTGGAGCTGAAGACTGCAACGGGCGCAATCCATCAAATCAAATCATTCCTGGAGGCTTCGCCTGGCTCGCACCCGACGGAAACACGGGCTGCAACGTCACTGCGGAGGTGGGCGAGTGGAGCCAGACAAGCGCAGGAGCTTCGATGCCGATTGGCTGTGGGTCCCTCTTCAACTCCTCACTTGTCGGTCAAACAGTTGCCATCCCTGTTTATGCCTACACCTGTAAAGACGTTTTCACGCCATGCAGCGGCAACAACGTGCAGTACATGATCGAAAAATGGGCTGGGTTCGAAGTGCAGGGATGGGAGTTCCCTGGCAATACCTACGATCCCGGAAATGTCTTCACGGACAGCGAAAAAGGTCTATATGGCACCTTTGTGGGATATGCCGCTGATCCGTCGCTCTTCACGGGTGGATCCTCCACCCCTAATGGCAATGTCGTAATTCTCGGTTTAAAAAAATAGCTGTAATTCATCTAAAGGGGTGGAAAATTGAAAGCTCGCCTACTGGGAGGTATAGCCGCACTAGTTGTGGCAATCTTAGGGACGCTTCTACTGGTCTCCTACGTGCAAGGCGCCGACAAGCGCGCTTTTGCCAACACTGAGACTACGGAAGTTTACGTGGTCCAGGAACCGATTGCAGCAGGCACATCGGTCAGCAACTTTGGTGATTCAGTGGCTAGGAGGTCTATCCCGAAGTCTGCCGTAGCAACTGACAGCGTTACCAAGCTTTCCGATCTTGGGCAGAAAGTGGCAGCCGTAGGACTAGTCCCTGGAGAACAACTGTTGACCAGCCGGGTCGTAGAACCGGCTTTGCTCTTGGGACCTGGTCGTGCTCCAGTTCCAGTAGGCCTTCAGGAAGTCACCGTAAAGCTGTCGATAGACAGGATCGTCGGAGGCAACATTAGGGCGGGTGACACGGTAGGAGTCGTTCTTTCATTCGAAGAAAATGAAAAGCAAAATGTTCCTGACCAGTCGCAAATGGTTTTCCACAAGGTCTTGGTTACTGCAGTCCAGAACTCCTCAGGATTAACAACGGAACAGCAAAAGACTTCAACAGAGGCAGCATCTGATGGTGCTCTGAACTCCAAGTCCACTGCCCAAGCAGGTGGGGAATACCTGATAACGCTGGCTAGACCCTCAACCGAAGTGGAAAAAATTGTTCACGCCATCGAGTTTGGCAAGGTCTATCTGAGCAAAGAGCCCGAAAGCTCGACGACTGACAGCTCCGGCGTCATTGAGCGCACCAAGGTCTTCCAATGAGCCGCTTCGTTCTCATCACACCGAATAGCGAATTCGAGCGACAGGTTCGTTCGGCAACCGCCGGCATGAGCGGCAGCCTTCAATGGTTTCAGGCCGACTACCTACCGGATGGACCGGACGAATTCCTGAACAAGCTCCTAGGCGAACCCCCCGAGGTTCTGATCCTGGGCCCTGGCCTGGAACTAAGTGACACTCTGAAGCACTCTGCGCTGCTGGACCTCCAGCATCCGGAAATCAGCGTCGTGCTCGCGGCTGAGCAAACACCTGATCTTGTGCTCGCCGCGATGAGATCTGGAGTGAGGGACATCCTGTCCCCTTCAGCTGATATCAACGGCATTCGCGCGATGGTCGAACGCTCCGCACTGGCCGCCGCGGGACGACGTAGAGGCCTCGCGCCAAGCACCGGGGAAGGTTCCGGCAGCGCCGGTGGTCGCGTCATCGCCGTTATGTCGCCAAAGGGCGGTGTCGGCAAAACGACGGTTGCCACGAATATAGCGGTGGGCTTGGGCAAAATCGCGCCGATGGGCGTAGTCATCGTTGACTTGGACCTTCAGTTCGGCGACGTCGCCAGCGGTCTGCTCCTGGATCCAGAGCACACCATCGCGGATGCAGTCTCGGGAGCGGCCAGCCAAGATTCCATGGTGCTGAAGACGCATCTCACAATACATGAGGCCAATATCTACGCACTTTGTGGACCCAAGAATCCTGTGGAAATGGACGGGATTACGGCGGCCCACGTCACGAATTTGCTGGAGCAGTTACGGCATGAGTTCCAGTATGTCGTTTTAGACACGGCTCCCGGACTCGGTGAGCACGTACTCGCTGCACTTGAGCAGGCTACAGATGCCGTTTGGGTCTGCGGAATGGACGTCCCTAGCGTTAGGGGCTTGAGAACAGGTTTCCGTGTACTTGACGAATTGGGGCTGCTGCCCGAGGGGCGGCACGTAGTTCTTAACATGGCCGACTCTAAGAGCGGGCTTTCTGTTCCTGACGTGGAGGCGTCCATCGGCGTCCCGGTTGATGTCGCCATTCCACGTTCGCGAACTCTGCCATTCACGACGAACAGGGGCATACCTGTCCTGCAGGACAACCGCCGTGATATAGCAGCCAAGGGCTTAAGACTGCTTGTAGAGCGCTTTCAACCCAATTGGCAAGAACGACCACATCGTAAGCTTCACCGAAGGGCGGTAGTCCAGTGAGTCTCACCAGTAGATTTGATCAGTTGCGCAACGGTGGCGGACCGGTCGAGCCGACGCAGGAAGCACAGTCCTCTTCAGTCATTCCCACTACTCTTCGCCGCATCCAAGAGGCCAAAGCGGCCGACGCCGCCCAGGCAGCTCTTGTCGGAGAGGAGGCTGGCCCTGCCGCAGGCCTAGCCAGCGAAGCCCTCCGCGGCCTCAAGGATCGTGCAAGCCAGGCGCTATATGAACGGCTAGGGTCTAGAATCCAAGACTCGTCGATGGATGAAACTGAACTGCATCAGCACGTACGCGACGAGCTCAAGGAGGTCGTGGACGCCGAGCAGGTTCCGCTAACGTCAGCCGAGCGTCAACGCCTCACCCGCGAAATAATTGACGACGTTCTGGGCCATGGTCCCATCCAACGGTTCCTGGATGACCCAGAGATTACTGAGGTCATGGTGAATCGCCATGACAGCATTTATGTCGAACGGTACGGCCACTTGCAAAAGACTGACGCGAAATTCAGTTCAGACGAGGCTCTTCGCCGCGTGATCGAACGAATTGTCTCCCGAGTAGGCCGGCGAATCGACGAATCGTCACCTCTAGTTGACGCACGGCTCGCGGACGGTTCGCGCGTCAACGCGATCATTCCCCCTTTGGCAGTTAACGGCCCGTCGCTAACCATTCGAAAGTTTGCCCGGGAAGCGCTAACGGTAGAAAAGCTCATTGGGTTCGGCAGTTTGTCCCCGGAGATGGCCGAACTGCTGCGAGCCTGTGTCTTGGCACGAATGAATATCATCGTCTCCGGAGGTACCGGAACGGGTAAGACGACCCTGCTGAATGTCCTGTCTTCTTTTATACCTGACACCGACCGCATCGTGACAATAGAGGACGCAGTCGAGCTGCAGTTGCAGCAGGAGCACGTGGTTCGGTTGGAAAGCCGACCTGCCAATATAGAGGGCAGAGGCGAAGTTTCCATTCGAGAACTGGTCCGTAACTCTTTGCGAATGAGGCCAGATCGAATTGTCGTCGGCGAAGTGCGTGGTGGTGAATCCCTGGACATGTTGCAGGCCATGAACACTGGTCACGACGGCTCTATATCTACTGTTCACGCCAACTCGCCGAGGGACGCGATCGCCCGGCTAGAGACTCTGGTCTTAATGGCTGGAATGGACCTCCCTCTGCGAGCAATCCGTGAGCAGGTCGCATCGGCCGTGAACCTGATCGTCCATATAACCAGGCTTCGCGACGGCACGAGACGAGTCACGCACATCACCGAGGTTCAGGGGATGGAAGGCGACATCGTCACACTCCAAGATGCATTCATTTTTGACTACTCCGCCGGCGTGGATGCTAATGGTCGGTTCCTTGGCAAGCCAATTCCAACGGGTGTGCGTCCTCGCTTCACGGACCGGTTCGCAGAGTTAGGCATCCCGATCTCACCCGCAATTTTCGGCGTAAATCTCGGAGCCCTGCGATGACAATTGATGTCACCTCTACGACGGCCATGGTTCTCGGCCTGGCGCTGGTCTACTTGGCCCTGATTATGGGCCTCTGGGCATTGCTGCGTTCTGGCACTTCCCTATCGCTGGAACGCCGAAGGCTTGGCGCCGTTCAGCAGCCTACCAACCTGACGAAATTGACAGCGGCGACGCTTTCGGTGATTGAAGCCAGGCTAAGTCCCCGCTCGAACGGTGTGCTGTCGCGGCGTCGGCTGGATAGCGCTGGCCTCAAAAAGCAACCCGCCGACTATCTCCTCTCCAGTGGCATTACTTGTGTTGTTGCAGGAGCCTTTGGGTTTGTTCTGGGTGGAGTCTCTCTCGCCGCGCTGCTGATCATCGCAGCGGCTATTGGGCTCGTCATCACTCTGAAGCTGCTTACCTCCCGGCGGCGGGCAAAATTCGACGAACAGGTCCCGGACACTCTTCGTATGCTTTCGGGTGGCATGCGAGCGGGTCACAGCCTATTACGTTCGCTCGATGCTGCAGCGCAGGAAAGCGAAGCACCAATGGCTGACGAACTAAGCCGTGTGGTGAATGAAACCCGCATTGGCAGAGACCTCGGCGACTCCCTGCTGGATGTGGCAGAGCGAACGGACAATGAGGATTTTGGATGGATTGCGCAGGCAATCGAAATTCACCGTGAAGTAGGTGGAGA
Organism: Arthrobacter sp. Cr_A7; assembly: GCF_029222765.1. Taxonomy (NCBI): domain Bacteria; kingdom Bacillati; phylum Actinomycetota; class Actinomycetes; order Micrococcales; family Micrococcaceae; genus Arthrobacter; species Arthrobacter sp. Cr_A7. Next base: position 5,538 of record NZ_JARHXQ010000366.1, read on the forward strand.
TTTGGCTGAGGTCCTCGATCACGTCGGTGAGACGATTCGAGACCGAAATCAAATTCGACGACAAGTAAAGGCCCTGAGCGCGGAGGGCCGAGTATCTGCCCTCGTTCTGATATCCCTGCCGATAATCCTGTTCATCGCTCTCCAGTTCGTTAATCCCCACTACGCCAAGACGTTCTCGTCAACAGTCCCCGGCTATCTCATGATGGGTGCTGCGGCCGTAATGCTTAGCCTGGGAGCTTTCTGGTTGAGCCGTCTGATCAAGCCGAAGTATTAGGAGCCGTCATGCAACCTATCGCTATGGCAGCCGTGCTGGCCATAATTGCGCCCCTCTCTGGTCTAGTTTGGCTTGCTTTCACCCGCGACTATGCCGGTCTACGGAACATTCGAAGCAACCTCGGGTCGAAGTCCACCGGTCAAGGTATCCCAAAAAACACGGAGCAACTCGCCAACATCAGCAGGAAAATAGCGCCTTCGGGGTACATCACTTGGCTGGACAAACAACTTGCAGGAGCAGGCCGTCCGAAAGAGTGGCCCCTAGACCGGCTCCTGGTGATCAAGCCGTTGCTTGCCCTCGGAGGGTTTGCTCTAGGGTTGTTGTTGTTCCTGACCGGGCCTTCCCCCCAGCGCTTTGTCATCACCATCGCATTTGTTGTATTTCTCTACTTCGCCCCGGACTTGCTCATCCGCGCGAAATCAGAAAAGCGCCGTGAAGCCATACGCCTGGAACTGCCCAACGCGTTAGACCAGATGCTCATTTCCGTCGAAGCGGGACTAGGCTTTGAAGCAGCTATGGCACGAAGTGCTCAAAATGGCACAGGCCCGCTGGCCAACGAGTTCAGCCGCACTCTCCAGGACATGCAAGTCGGCCGAGCCAGGAAAGATGCATACTTAGCCCTAGCTGACCGGGTCGACTCCCCGGACTTGCGTAGCTTTATTCGGGCTGTCGTCCAGGCTGATACCTATGGGATTGCTATTGCAAAGGTCCTTAAAGCACAAGCTCATGAGCTACGAACCAAACGTCGCCAACGCGCGGAAGAACATGCCATGAAAATTCCCGTCAAAATCTTGTTCCCGCTGATCTTCTGCATATTTCCTACCCTCTTCATCATCCTGATGGGGCCAGCGGTTATGGGCATCATCGCAGCCTTTTCCTGAACCCTCTACACGCAGGCGGAGAAACTTTGAAGCCTCAACTGACACAGCTTCTGCGTCGGGTAGTGCCCAGCATTGGCTGGAACGAAGAACGCGGCGCAACGGCAACAGAATATCCCGTTCTAGTCGGGTTCATCGCGATCATCATCCTCACAGGCGTTGGCTTATTCGGGCTCGCCCTCGACGGTTACTACAACCAACTTTCGGTCACAGTTCGAGCTGCTCTAGGTCTTCCTTAGGCTCTGAAGGCTCGCCTTGTACTGCTCCCCCAACGGCGTCAACCTGACGCCCCACAGACAGGACCCCCTCGGCACCCAGAACCGAGGGGGTCCTTTTATGTGTCTCAGGGTATAAGTCCCAGCGTTAGCGCAGCGAATACCCAGTCAAAGCGCAGGAAAAATACACCGCGAAAAGCCTTTGCGCAGGATGTCCCAAGATACCGATTTTGGCCCTTTTCTCGTTGCTAACTTCGTATCAGTGCTGGTGCAGGACCAGCCTTCCGTCTCGCACAGGAGTCTCAATGCTTTCTCTCTACACCAACCTCATGGCACGCGTTCGCACCGACGAAAAGGGCGCCACAGCCGTTGAATACGGCATCATGGTGGCTCTCATAGCCGTGGTCATCATCATCGCCGTTACGACCCTGGGCGACAGCTTGTTTGACATGTTTACTGGCGTCAACACTGACATCGTAAACCCGCCTGCACCCACCGTCGCCCCTGCCGCCAGCTAGCATTCCCCCGCGTACGGTTCCGGCCCCCATATCGGAACCGCACCGCCTCACGCAGCAGTAGCCAAAACACGAGTCATTCAAGAGGAGGTGCAGCAGGTGACAAGCGATTCCGAACGCGGAGCAGCCGCCGTCGAATTCGCACTCCTGTTGCCCCTCCTCTTGATGCTGGTACTGGGAACCATCGAATTCGGGCGCGCCTACAACGCCCAGATCACCCTCACCAACGCAGCCCGCGACGGCGTCCGCGTCATGGCCATCGCCAACGATCCGGCCGGCGCCAAGACCGCGGCAAAGAATGCGGCAGCATCCGTCAGCACCACCATTCCCACTACGGACATCACCCTCAGCACCACAGTGTGCAGCACCGGGAACCAGGTGACGCTGACCATCAACTACAACCTGTCCACCATCACCGGCATCGCCGGACCGTTTCCGATGACGGGCAAAGGAGTCATGCTGTGCGGCGGCTGAGACGGGACACCAACGAACGCGGCGCCGTCTCAGTCATCGTGGCCATCCTCCTGGTGACCCTCCTCGGCTTTGTGGCGATCGCCGTCGACGTCGGGGTCATCTACTCCGAGCGCGCGCAGCTGCAAAGCGGCGCGGACGCCTCGGCCATCGCACTGGCGCAGAAATGCGCCCGCGACGCCACCGACACAAACTGTTCGACGACGTCAACGCTAGCCACAAGCCTGGCCAACCAGAACGCGCTGGACGGCATGAGCAAGGTGCACAGCATCCAGCTCGACAAGACGGCACGGACAGTCGCGGTCATCACAAGCGCGAAGGAAACGGGCGGACAAGACAACTCTGTCTCCCTTTTCTTCGCGGACGTCCTCGGTATCCCCACCAAGGAAGTCGGCGCTCAATCCAAAGCCGCCTGGGGCAGCCCCAAGGCCGGCCGCACCGCATTCCCCCTGGCGTTCTCCATCTGCCAGGTCAAGGACAACATCGGCGGCAGCCTCCAGCTCCTCCAGGAACACGGCAACAACGCAAACGAGGACTGCAACTACGGCCCGTCAGGCGCGGCGGTGGCTGGCGGCTTCGGTTGGCTGGCACCGGACGCCGGAAAATGCGGCGGCACCATCGACCTCGCCACCAGCGAGGGCGGCAGCGACACGGGCAACAACGCCCCCGGCCACTGCTCCACCGAACTGACCCACTGGGCAAGCGAAATCACGGCAGGACGGAAAATCATCGTCCTCCTACCGGTCTTCAACAAGGTGGTCGGCACGGGTTCCGGCGCCGTTTACAGCCTGATCTCTTTCGCAGCCTTCGAAGTCACCGGCTGGAAGTTCAGCGGCAACAGCGGCCTCCCTTACGAGTTCCGCAGTGAAAAGTCGACGACGACGGGCGTCACCACCGCCACAGAGTGCAAGGGCAACTGCCGCGGCGTCATCGGCAAGTTCGTCAAATACGTCTCGCTCGCCGACGGCTACACGCTGGGCCCGGTGGACCAATACGGCGCCACCATCGCCCGCCTCACCCTCTGACCACACACCCAAACCACGGAGTAACACAGTGAAGTCTCGCCTGCTCGCCGGAACGGCCGCGGTCGCTTTGGCGCTCGTGGGAGCCCTCCTCATCATCTTCTACGCCAACGGCGCGGACCAGCGTGCCCTGGCATCAACCGAACCGGTGGATGTCCTGGTGGTGAAGACCGCTATCCCGGCCGGCACCCCGGTCAACGACATGGCGGCCTCGCTGGTCATCGAAAAAGTCCCGGCCGCCGGGAAGTCGGACACCGCCCTGAGCACCCTCGAAAACAAGGCCGGCACCGTCAGCGCCGTGGACCTCGTCCCCGGCGAACAGCTCCTGGCCGAACGGCTCGTGGCACCCGAAGAAGCAAAAACAGAAGGCGCCGCCAAGGTCCCCGCTGGCATGCAGGAAGTCTCCTTCCAACTGGAACCCCAGCGCGTGGTGGGCGGACGGATCAACGTGGGCGACCACGTGGGCATCTCGCTCAATTTCGAAAACGGCGCCTACAAAGCCAAAGCCGAGGACGCCACCACCCAGCTCACCCTCCGCAAAGTCCTGGTCACGGCCGTCCAGCGGGCCCCGCAGGCCGCGAGCGCCGAGAAGCCGGCCGACGGTACGGACCCCGCAGACACCACCCTCCCGGAAGGATCACTGATGCTCACCGTCGCCGTCACGGACATCGACGCCGGCAAGATCATCTTCACCTCCATCAACGGCGAGCTCTGGCTCACCAAGGAACCCCTGGACGCCCAGGACAACGGACCGCGCGTCGAGCGCAAGGAAGTGGTGTACAAGTGAGCCGCTTCGTCCTCCTCTCCCCCAACGGCGACTTCGACCAGAAGCTGCGCGCCGCCGTCGCGCACGGCCTCCGCGGCACCGTGCAGACCATCGCCTCGGACATCCTCCCCGCCGGCCCCGCCGAACTCTTCGCCCTCCTCAACCAGGAGCAGCCCGAAGTCCTGATCATCGGACCGGACGTCCCCTACGAGGAGGCGCTCCGGTTCGCCAAGGTCTTCGACGTCCAGCTCCCCGGCCTCAGCCTGGTGCTGGTCAGCGACGTGGACCCGTCCTTCCTCCTGCACGCCATGCGCGCCGGCATCCGTGACATCCTCAGCCCCAACGCCGACGCTGCGGAAATCCGCGTCCTGCTCGAACGCGCCTGCCAGTCCTTCGCCACCCGCCACCGCACCGCGGAAGCGCAAGGAGAAACCAACGGCAAGGGCCTGGTCATCGGCGTCTTCTCCCCCAAGGGCGGCGTGGGCAAGACCACCCTCGCCACGAACATCGCCATCGGCCTGGGCCAGATCGCGCCTATGAGCGTGGTGATCGTGGACCTGGACCTGCAGTTCGGCGACGTCGCCTCCGGCCTCTACCTCAACCCCGAGCACACGGTTACGGACGCCGTCACCCCGGCGGCCAGCCAGGATTCCCTGGTCCTCAAGGCCTTCCTGACAGTTCACCCGGCCGGGATCTACGCCCTGTGCGCGCCGCCCAACCCGGTGGACGCGGACCACATCACCCCGGAACAGATCACCCGCCTGCTCGAGCAGCTGGCCCAGGAATTTCAGTACGTGGTCCTGGACACCGCCCCGGGCATGCCCGAAATCGGCCTCGCCGCGATGGAGCAGTGCACCGACGTGGTGTGGGTCAGCGCCATGGACGTCCCCAGCCTCCGTGGCCTCCGGGGTGGCCTGGACGTCCTCCGCCAATTGGACATCATGCCCGAGTCCCGCCACGTGGTCCTGAACATGGCCGACGCCAAGGCCGGCCTCAGCGTCCAGGACGTCGAATCCACCATCGGCGCGCCCGTGGACGTCAGCGTCCCCCGCTCCCGCGCAGTTGCCCTCTCCACCAACCGGGGCATCCCCGTCCTCCAGGAATCGAAGAAGGACCCCGCCGTGAAGAGCCTCCGCCAGCTGGTTGAGCGCTTCAACCCGGCGTGGCGTACCCAGACCCAGCGCAAGCTTCACCGAAGGGTGGTCATCTGATGAAACTCTCCGAGCGGATCAGCGCGGTCCAGGACCGCAACCAGCCGTCCGGCACGGCCACGGCCCTGCTCGAGCGGCCCCGCACCGCAGCCGCGTCCATCCCCTCCCCCCGCCCGACGGCGGAGGGGCACCTTTCCGAGCCTGCCGCCGTCGTGATTCCAGCGCACGACGGCGGCATGCAGCAGGTGCCCAAGGCACCCGGCGTGGACGTCTTCGCCGCCATGAAGCTTCGGGCGGCCACCGCCCTTTTCGAGCGGATGGGCACCCGCTTCAACGACGCTGCCGTCACCGAACAGGAACTCCGGGCCACCGCCAAGGAGGAACTGTCCCGCATCATCGACGCCGAGCAGGTCCCCCTCACGCCCGAGGAGCGGACCCGCCTGGTGCGGGATGTCGCCGACGACGTCCTGGGCTACGGCCCGCTCCAGCGCCTGCTGGACGATCCCGCCGTCACCGAAATCATGGTGAACCGGATGGACCAGATTTATGTGGAGCGCAAGGGCAAGCTCACGCTCACCGAGTCCCGGTTCAGCTCAGAGGAGCACCTGCGCAAGGTCATTGAACGCATCGTGTCCAAGGTGGGCCGCCGCATCGACGAGTCCTCCCCGCTGGTGGACGCCCGCCTCGAGGACGGCTCCCGTGTCAACGCCGTCATCCCGCCGCTGGCCGTTGGCGGGTCCTCGCTGACCATCCGTAAATTCAGCAAGGTCCCCCTGACCGTCCGCAACCTGATCGACTTTGGAACGCTGACGCCGGAAATGGCGGAGCTGCTGAACGCCTGCGTCAAAGCCAAGCTCAACATCATCGTGTCCGGCGGTACGGGGACGGGCAAGACCACCCTCCTCAATGTCCTGTCCTCCTTCCTTCCCGCGGACGAGCGGATCGTCACCATCGAGGACGCCGTGGAACTGCAGATCCAGCAGCAGCACGTGGTCCGCCTCGAAAGCAGGCCGCCGAACACCGAGGGCAAAGGCGAGGTGACCATCCGCGAGCTGCTCCGGAACTCGCTGCGCATGCGCCCCGACCGGATTGTGGTGGGCGAGGTGCGTGGCGGCGAATCGCTGGACATGCTGCAGGCCATGAACACCGGCCACGACGGCTCCCTTTCCACCGTGCACTCCAACTCGCCCCGCGACGCCGTGGCCAGGCTCGAAACCCTGGTGCTCATGGCCGGCATGGACCTGCCGCTGCGCGCCATCCGGGAACAGATCGCGTCCGCCGTCAACCTCATCGTCCAGATCTCCCGCCTGCGGGACGGCTCCCGGCGCATCACCCACGTCACCGAAGTACAGGGAATGGAAGGGGACATCGTGACCCTCCAGGACGCCTTCGTCTTCGACTACTCCGCCGGGGTTGACGCCCAGGGCCGGTTCCTCGGCAAGCCCGTGGCCACCGGCATCCGGCCGCGGTTCATCGACCGGTTCGAGGACCTGGGCATCCACGTCTCGCCGGGCGTCTTCGCCGGACCGCAGGCCCTCACGGGCCAACCACCCACTTCACAGAACCAGACCGGAAGATAGGTACCGCCGTGATTCTCGCTGCCGGAGCAGTCATCCTGCTGGTGGCCGTATGCCTGCTGGGCGTTGCCGTGATCCTGCCGGGCGCCCCGTCGGTGCCGCTGGACCGCCGTCGTCCTTTTGAAGCGGAGCCGCCTTCCTCGATATCCCGCTTGGCGCTCTCCGCCGTCCGCTCCCTCGAACGGCCCCTGGCCGGACGCAACGTGAAGCTGTTCGCCCGCGCGGAGCTGGAGGACGCCGGGCTTCGCCTGAGCCAGGTCGAGTTCTTCCTGCTGGTGGGCATCGGCGCGGGCATTGGCATGCTGGTAGGTACCGTCACGGTGGGACCGCTGGTGGGGCTGCTCCTGGCATTGCTGGCCCCATTCGTTGGAAAACTCGTCCTCGGATTCCTGGCCGGGAAACGCCGTGCGGCGTTCGACGGCCAGCTCGGCGACACCCTGCAACTGCTCTCCGGCGGTTTGCGCGCCGGTCACAGTATCCTCAGGGCCATCGACGCCGCTGCCACCGAGTCGCAAAAGCCGACGTCCGAGGAGATGCGCCGCGTCATCACCGAGACCAGCCTGGGCCGGGACCTCCTGGCAGCCCTCAATGACACCGCGGACCGGATGAAAAACGAGGACTTCGTCTGGATCTCCCAGGCCATCCAGATCAACCGCGAAGTAGGCGGCAACCTGGCGGACGTCCTGGACCAGGTCAACGAAACCATCCGCGAGCGCGCCGAAATCAAGGGCCACATCAAGGCGCTGGCGGCGGAAGGCAAGTTCTCGGCCTACATCCTCATCGCCATGCCGTTCGGCATCGTGGCCATGCTCCTGTCCGTGAGCCCCAGCTACATGAACTCCATGTTCACCCACCCCCTGGGCTGGGTCATGATCGGAGCGTCCTTTGTCCTCATGACCATCGGTGCGCTGTGGATGCGCAAGATCATCGACCTGAAGTTCTGAGGACACCATGTACCTGATTGTGCTTCTGTCCATCCTGCTGGTGTGTGCTCCCCTGGCCGGGCTGGCCTGGTCCGTCCTCACCGTTGACCGCCAGGGCCGGCTCGCCGTCAACGAACTCCTGTCCCGCGGCGCCGCGCCGATCGCTGTTGCCTCCGCCGGAAAGCCGGGGCTGCTGGAGGGCGTGGGCCGGCGCCTCACTCCCCCGGCGTACGTGGCGTTCCTGGACCGCCTGCTCTCCCTCGCAGGCCGGCCGGCGTCCATGCCGCTGGGCAAAGTCCTGGGCTCAAAGCTTGCCCTCGGGCTCACGGGCGCCGCGCTGGGTTTCTACCTGACCGCCATCGGCAGCACCCCGCTCATGAAGCTGGCCGGGCTCTTTGTGCTGTTCCTGGGCTACTTCATTCCTGACCTCCTGCTCTACAGCAAGGGCCTGGAGCGCCAGAAGACCATCCAGCTGGAACTGGCCAACACCCTTGACCAGATGCTCATCTCGGTCGAGGCGGGCCTGGGCTTTGAAGGTGCCATGGCGCGCGCCGGCGAAAACGGGAAGGGCCCGCTGGCCGAGGAGCTGGTGCGCACGCTGCAGGACATGCAGGTGGGCCGCAGCCGCCGGGAGTCCTACATCGCGCTGGCCGAACGGACCAACATTCCGGAACTGCGCAGCTTTGTGCAGGCGGTGGTCCAGGCGGACACGTACGGCATCGCCATCAGCCGGGTGCTCCGGGTCCAGGCAAAGGTCATGCGCGTCAAGCGGCGGCAACGTGCCGAGGAGAAGGCCATGAAACTGCCCGTCATGATCCTTTTCCCGCTGCTCTTCTTCATTTTCCCGGTCCTCTTCATCGCAATTCTGGGACCGGCAGTTGTTAATACCGTGATGACGTTCAGTGGCCAATAAGGCCAGGTCCGGCTGAAGGATCGCTCAAGCTTTCCAAAGGATCACCCCAAACAGCACAACCCAGGAAATTCAGGAAGTAGCCTTGAACAATGCACAGTCCAGATCCCGGCACCAGCGACGAGGCGGCACCTGCGGCCTTCGAGCCCGGGATCATGCCAGCCGGCCTCGCCGCATCCCCACAGGAAGCGGCCGGGCTCTTGCCGCTCGTTGACGCCGCCATCCTGGACGAGCTGGAGGACGAGCTGGACGGCTCGGGCCTGGCCCAGCGCTTTGCCCGGGACTACGCGGCAATGTGGGACCAACGGTATGCCCGCCTTGCAGCAGCCGTGGACAACCGGGACGGCGACGCAGCCCTTGACGCCGTCATCAGCCTGAAGATCACCTCGGCCATGGTGGGCGGGCTGCGGCTTGCCAAGCTGGCAGAGCTCCTCGAAGCCGTGATCCGCCTCGGCGACTTCGGCCAGGGACAGGTGCTGATGGAGCGGGTAGCCGAGGACGGCGGACTGACCATCTCCGAGCTTCAGTCCAGCTACATCCTCGAAAACGACTGATACGGCCTACCGCTCAAGTGGCCGGCTGGGTGCCAGCCGGTAGCCCACCCCCCGGACCGTCTGTAGCCACCGCGGGGACACCTGGTCCTCCTTGAGCTTCCGCCGCAGGTTGCCGATATGCACTTCGACGGCGCGTTCGTCCGCGTCGCTGATGTAGGTGTCCTGGTCGTAGAACTCCCCGCGCACCGCCCTGACCAGGTCCGCCCGCGTGCACACCGCTCCGCCGCCCCTCAGCAGCACGTGGAGCAGATCAAACTCGCTGCGGGTGAGCGTCAGCGGCTGGCCCTGCACTTCCACGGTCCGCGTCCGGTGATTCAGGAGCAGGCCGTTGTGCTGCAGGACGGCGGAATCGTGTTGGCGCGGCACGGCAGCTGCCTGGGCAGGCGGCCACGTGCCGGCCGCCGGCTTTTGTGCGCTGACTTCGTGGCGCGGCCTGCGCATCATCGCGGCAACCCGTGCCCGCAGTTCGCGGGGCCTGAAGGGCTTGGCGATGTAGTCGTCCGCCCCCGCATTCAGGGCGGAGAGCAGGTCCGGCTCTTCGGTCCTGCCCGTCAGCATCACCACATAGGCATTGCTGAAGTGGCGGATCCGCCGAAGTACTTCGAACCCGTCAATGTCAGGCAGGCCGATGTCCAGCGTCACCACGTTGGCCTGCTTGCTGCGGACCACTTCAACCCCGGCCCGCCCGTCAACCGCTGTATGGACCTCGAAGCCCGCCTGGCTTAGAACCCCTTCGAGGAGGTTCCGCACGTCAGCGTCATCTTCGATGACTACAGCCACACCAAGATCGTCGTCCATTACTATCCCTGAGCCAGGCGGATACGGCCCCCCCATTAGCCCAGCGCCAATGCCATATCTGCTCCAACCATTTATACGCTACAAGTAACCCGGCCTGATTACATCTCTTTGAAGCTTGCATTTGAAAAGTCAATAATTATGACAAGGCATGTACATTTGGGGCTGGAAAGGATGTGCACAATGGCGACCTGCAGGAATTCAGCGGCACATGCCGCCTCCCGCCTGAACGCGACGTCGAAAGGTTCGAGCGGCGTTTATGGCTGAAACCCTGATGCGGCGTGGACCGCTGCGCTTTTTCCGGGGATTGGGGACCCGCTCACAGGTGGCGTTATGCCAGCTGCCACTGACGCTGCTGGTGGCTGGCCTGGCAATAGCCACGCCGTTCGCCTGGCCTACGCTTCTGCAAAGTCCGCTGTACATGGGCGGAATCGTTCTGCATGGCGTCCTGTTCCTGGCGTGCTTCCTGGTCCCGTGGGAGCGGCTGGCCCACCGCCCGTACCTGCTGATTCCCATCCTGGATTTCGCGGCGATCGGACTGCTCCGTAACGGGGCCGCCCCTCTGCTCCCTGGCCTTGCCGTCCTGGCGGTGTTCCCGGTGATCTGGCTGTCCGCTTCGGGAATGCTGGCCCGCAGCAGCCTGGTGCTCAGCTTCGCGGGCCCGCTGTTCATCATGCTTCCGTCCGTGGCCGGCAGGATCCCCAACCTCACGCCGTCGGACATCACCACGGTTTTCCTCTTTCCCCTGATGATGCTCACCGTGTCCCTGGCGATCAGGTTTGCGAGCGTCCATCTGCGCATGCAGCAGCGGGAGCTGGCGGAAAAGGACCGGGAACTCCGGAAGCTGCTGGGCGAAAGCCGGGAACGGGAAAAGCTGCTGCAGACGGTACTGGACGCCACCGACGTCGGCATTGTCGCCGTCGATACGGCCGGAAACCATCTCCTGATCAACGACCGGCAACGCCGGTTCCGGGAGATCGCCAGCGGACCGGAGGACCGCGATGAAGCACAGCAGGCCATCTTCGCCCTGGACAAACAGACCGCCCTGCCCGAGGACAAGCGCCCCGTCCGGCGGGCTGTGCACGGCGAGTCCTTTGCTGACTACCTCATCTGGATCGGCGAGGGCACCGACCAGCGGGCCATCTCCACTGCAGCCCGGCAGCTGGTCGGCGATGACGGCAGCCCCAGCGGCGCCGTCGTCGTGTTCAGTGACGTGACCGGCCTGGTGGAGGCGCTGGCCGCGAATGAGGAACTGGTGTCCAACGTTTCCCACGAATTCCGAAGCCCGCTGAATTCGATCATCGGCAACGTGGACATGGTGCTCGACGACGCGGCGGACCTCCCGCCGCACGTGGCCCGGCGGCTGATGGTGGTGCAGCGGAATTCGGAACGACTGCTGGCGCTGGTTTCCGACCTGACGGCGTCAGCATCAGCTGCCCTGAACGTCCACCCGAAACGGACGGACCTGGCGGGCCTCGTGGAAACGAGCGTGGGCTCCGCACAGGCACAGGCCGAGCGGGCGCACATCGAGCTCACCGCGGACGTTCCGTCCCCTCTCTGGGCCTACGCCGATCCGCTGAGGATCGGGCAGGCGCTGGACAACCTGGTGTCCAACGCCATCAAGTATTCCCCCGACGGCGGGAAGGTCAGCATCAGTGCCAGCACCGGCAACGACTGGATCCAGCTGAGCGTCAGCGACACGGGGATGGGAATGACCAGCGAGGACGCCGCCCGGGTGTTCAAGCGGTTCTACCGCACCGAGGCCGCCCGCAAAGCGGCCATCTCCGGTGCCGGACTGGGGCTGTCCATCACCAAGCTGATCGTGGAACGGCACGGCGGCACCATCACGTGCCAAAGCGGCCACGGCGAAGGCAGCACCTTCACCCTGACTTTGCCCGCGGACGAACCCCCGCCGTCGTTCTAGGTAGTCTCGCGCAG
>NZ_JARHXQ010000367.1:0-33574 GCF_029222765.1 Arthrobacter sp. Cr_A7
TTCCATGCCCTCGCCGATGAAGAAGCTCGGGTGCGGCGGCTGGTTGTACGCCACGTTCTCCCGGGCCACGGCGGTGCGGTACACCGGATCATTCATGAGGGTGCGGAGCCTGACCTCGGCGGGTGAGGTGCTGGTGTAGATCCGCAGTTCCGTGCTGTCCGATGACGGGAAGGCCAGTTCCTCACGCCAGTCACCCAGCAGGTCCGCCTGGAGCGACGGGTTGCCCTTGGTGTGGTTATTGGTGCGGGCGCCGGTGGCAGTCAGCAGCCTGTCGCTGGACTCGGTTTCCCAGTTCCACTTGGAAACGGTGGGGACTCCCACACCGGCAACGGCGTCGAAGTCGTGGTCCACAATTTCGCGGAGCAGGTCCCCGTCCCACCAGGCCAGGAAGTTGGCGGCAGGAATCTTATTGGCAATGAGCTCACCCTTGGCCGAACGCAGCTGGCCCACCGGGGAGTTCCAGGCGGCGTCGCCGCCCACGGCCCAGCCTTCGGCGCCGGCGTGGCGGGGATCGATGTCCCCTGCGGCGCCGCGGCCGGTGTCGCGGGTGGCCGGGATGCTCCAGAGCACCTCGCCGGTGGCGGAATCGCGGAAGGTGGCGCCGCGGTTGCCGCTCTGGCTCATGCTTTCGTGCACGGCGAAGGTCTCCAGGCCGGGCCGGGAGGGATCCAGGTCGCTGGTGTGGATGGCGTCGCCGTGGCCCAGCTTCGTGTTGTAGAGCGGGGCGCCGTTGTCGTCGATGGTCATGGAACCGAAAACGAACTCGTCCTTGCCGTCCTGGTCCACGTCCGCCACGGAGAGGTTGTGGTTGCCCTGGCCTTTGTACTCGCCGCCTGCGGCGTCGGAGTCGAATGTCCAGCGCTTGACCAGCTTGCCGTCCACCAGGTCGTAGGTGACCAGGACGGTGCGGGTGTAGTAGCCGCGGCTGAACATCAGGGAGGGCTTCTCGCCGTCGAGGTAGGCCACGGCTGCGAGGAAGCGGTCCACGCGGTTGCCGTAGCCGTCGCCCCAGGCGGACACGGTGCCGCGCGGCGGATCGTAGGGAACGGTGTCCATGATGGTTCCGGTGGCGCCGTTGAAAACGGTGAGGTACTCGGGGCCGGACAGGATGTAGCCGCCGTTGTTGCGGTGGTCCGCCGCACCGTCGCCGATGACGGTGCCCGCAGCGTCCTTGGTGCCGTCCGCGGTTTTGAAGGAGACCTCGGCCTTGCCGTCGCCGTCGAAGTCGTAGGCCAGCAGCTGCGTGTAGTGGGCGCCGGCGCGGATGTTGTGCCCGAGGTCGATGCGCCAGAGCTTCGTGCCGTCCATTTTGTAGGCGTCAACGTAGACGTTGCCCGTGTAGCCGGACTTCGAGTTGTCCTGCGCGTTGGACGGGTTCCAGAGCTGGATGATCTCGTAGCTGCCGTCGCCGTCCAGGTCTGCTGTGGTGGCGTCGTTGGCGGTGTAGGTGTACGGTTTTCCATCCTTGCTGACGCCGTCGGCCGGCTTGTCCAGCGTGATGGACAGGTAGTTCTGCGCCAGGGGCGTGAATTCGGGACTGAGCTTGTCCTGCCCGTTGCCGTTGCCCACGGTCTTGATGACGTACTTCGAGGCTGCGGTTCCTGCCGGGTCAACGTACGTTGTGGTGTTGCGGATGGGCTCTTCGGTGAGCTGGACTCCGTCGCGGATCACGTGGAACCCGACGCTGTCCTGGTCCAGGCCCAGCATCCGCCAGCCCAGGGAGACACCCCGGTCCGTCATCACGGCTACCGGCGCCCGGTCCAGGTTCTCCACCTGGCGCTTGAGGTCGGCCTTGCCGGAGGCAGCCGGAAGGCTGGGGTTTGCCTGGGCCAGGGGAACACCGGTGAAGGCGAGCGCCGCCACGGTCAGGGAGGCGGCAGCGGCAAGGGGTGCGGCTTTCCAGGCCCTGCCGGCCCGGGATTGAAGGGAGCATTTCGAGGGATAAGGCAAAGAACATCTCCTTTGATGCGGCGGCAGCTGAGTCTGCCGCACGACAGTTTGGAACGTTTCACTGCGTTACCCAGAGCACTCCAAGGTCAATCTGCCGGTGGAGTTCCAGGTGCGTGGAAAACGCTTTCTGCCCTTTAGGTTTATCAGCGGCCCTTGTGCGGGGTCAAGGACTTTCCGGTACTAAATGGGAGAATTTGTTCTATTTACTGTGCCTTCGCTGCCGCCGCCTGCAGCAGCGGCAGGGTCCGGGTGGGCATCACTTCCACCAGCGACATGGCCGTGCTGGTGCGGACGACGCCGGCAATCGCCAGCATGCTGTTGGTGACCCTGTGCAGGTCGGCCGGGTCCTTCGCGGCCACCTTCGCGAGCAGGTCGGCGTCGCCCGTGGTGGCATGCATCTCGATGATTTCCGGGATGGTGCGCAGCGCCGCCACCGCCTCGTCACTTGAGGACTGGCTGATCGAAATCGAAATGAACGCGATCAGCGGGAGCCCCAGCGCCTCGGTGCGGACCCGCTGGCTGAACGGAGCCAGGCTGCCGTCGCTGACCAGCCGCCGGAGCCGGGCATGGACGGTGTTGCGTGCCACGCCGAGTGTCCGCGACAGGGACAGGACCGTGGCCTGCGGATCCCGGTCAAGTGTGAGGAGGATCTCGGCATCAAGAGCATCAACAAGGTGCATACTGAGCATTTTGCCACCTCAGTCCATCCGGAAGCCCGGATCTGTCCTGCCGGGAACGGCTGTGTTGCGCAGACTCCACGCCGTGTCACACGATGCCTGTATGACCAGCACCCTCCCCGAAGCGGCAGCGCCCGGACTCCGCGCCGCCGTCGCCAGCCTTCCCGCGTATGTTGCCGGCAAGAGCGCAGAGTCGGCACTGACCGCTGCCCTCGCCTCGAACGAGAGCCATTTCGCTCCCCTGCCGTCCGTCGTCGACGTCATCTCGGCAGAGGCTGCCCGGATGCACCGCTACCCCAGCATGGGTGCGGTGGATGCCCGCGAAGCGATTGCCCGCCACCACGCGGTGTCCGCCGACGAAATTGCGGCGGGGCCGGGCAGCTCGGGTGTTCTGCAGCAGATCATCTCCGCGGTCTGTGACCACGGCGACGAGGTTGTTTTTGCGTGGCGGTCCTTCGAGGCCTACCCCATCCTGGTCACGGTGGCCGGCGCAGCGCCCGTCCCCGTACCGCTGCTGGACAACGAGCAGCACGACCTTGCCGCCATGGCCGCCGCCATCACGGACCGCACCCGGCTGGTGATCCTCTGCTCCCCCAACAACCCCACGGGCGTGTCCATGGAAGCGGATGCGCTCGAGGAATTCCTGCGGTCCGTCCCGCCGCAGGTCCTGGTGGTCCTGGACGAGGCCTACATCGAATACCAGCGCGGCCCCGGTCTGGACTCCCTGGAGTTCTACCGGCGGTATCCCAACCTGTGCATCCTGCGGACCTTCTCGAAGGCCTACGGACTCGCCGGCCTGCGGATCGGCTATGCCATTGCCCGGCCTTCCGTGGCCGACGGCCTCCGCCGCACCGCCATCCCCTTCGGCGTCAACCGGATGGCAGCAGCCGCCGCCGTCGCATCGCTGGCGGCCGGTGACGAGATTCTGGCCCGCACCAGCGCGGTGGCCGAGGAACGCACCCGCGTCATCGCAGCGCTCCGCGGCTTCGGCTGGAACGTCCCGGACAGCCAGGCCAACTTCTACTGGCTGCGCGCCTCCGACGAGCTGCGGGGGCAGCTGCTGGACGCCCTTACCGCGGCAGACATCCTGGCCCGCGGCTACGCGGGCGACGGCGTCCGGATCACCCTGGCGGACAGGGAAACGAATGACCGGGTGCTCGCCGTCCTTTCGGACCGCGGGCGGTTTGCCGCCCAGTGAGCACCTCGACCGTAACCACCGCTGTCCCGGCCACGCCGGAAGAAGGGACGACGGCGGCACACGCCGCACCGCCGTCGGCCGTCCGCCATTCCCTGGCTGAGGACGTCCTCGGCATCCTCACCGGCACGTTCGCTGCGTCGCTGGGCCTGTACCTGCTCAAATCCAGTGAAGCCGTCACCGGCGGGACCGCCGGCCTGGCCCTGCTGCTCAGCTACACCATTCCGTTGCCCTTCGGCGTCATCTTCATGGCGGTGAACCTGCCGTTCTTCGGCCTGGCGGTGTGGAAGAAGGGCTGGAACTTTGCGCTGCGGACCGGGGCCTCCGTTGCCCTGGTCTCCGTCATGGCCAGCATGCATCCGGCGGCGCTCGGCGCGCTGGACATCGATCCCGTGTATGGGGTGCTGGGCGGAAACCTGCTGGCCGGCGTCGGACTGCTGATCATCTTCCGGCACAAGTCCAGCCTGGGCGGGTTCAATATTTTGGCCCTGCTGCTGCAGGACAAACTGAAGTGGCGTGCCGGGTATGTGCAGATGGTGCTGGACGTGGCCATCGTGCTGGCCGCCCTGGCACTGGTGCCACCGCTGATGGTTTTGCTGTCCGCGGCCGGCGCCACCCTTTTGAACCTCATCGTCGCCCTGAACCACCGCCCCGGCCGCTACCTGGGAAAGTAGCTGCCGGGCCGCGCCTTTATTCCCCGAAACGGCCAGAAATATCTTCGGAGGGGCCGTGGTTGCCGCCCACATGACAACAATCGGAATCATCGGTGCAGGACATATTGGAAGCCAAGTTGCCCGGAAGGCGGTGGAACTGGGCTACGACGTCGTCATCAGCAACTCCCGCGGGCCGGAGACACTGGCAGACCTGGTGGCCGAGCTCGGCGCCAAGGCCCGTGCCGCCACTCCCGCAGAGGCAGCAGCGGCCGGCGAGTTCGCCGTGGTCACCGTCCCGCTCAAGAACTACAAGGACATTCCGGTGGAGCCGCTGGCCGGCAAAATCGTGATCGACACCAACAACTACTACTGGGAGCGGGACGGCCGGATCCCCGCCCTGGACAACGGCGAGGCCACCACGTCCGGGCTGCTGCAGGAACACCTGCCGGAGTCCAAGGTGGCCAAGGGTTTCAACCACATCATGGCTTCCGACATCACCACGGACGGAACTCCTACCGGAAGCGAGGACCGGCGTGCCCTGGCAACAGCCAGCGACTACCCGGAAGCCGCCGAACTGGTGACCCGGCTGTACGACGAGTTCGGCTTCGATACGGTGAACATTGGCCTGCTGGAGGACAGCTGGCGGGTGGAGCGCGACCGCCCGGCCTATGTGGTGCGGCAAAACGCCCAGGAGCTCAAGGACAACCTGGCCAAGGCCCAGCGGACCGTCTAGCGCTGTATCCGGACACGGAAACCGGCTGCCAGCAGCCCCGCGAACGCGCGTCTGCTGGCAGCCGGTTTATGTTGGATCTAGCCCCAGGCCGGGACCAGGACCACCTCATGCGGGCTGGCCGGCCGGCCGAACTGGGCATTGACCGCGGCCAGGGTGTCCCCAAACCTGGCAACAGTTGTGGGGACGTCGAAGTGCTTGCTGGTGATGACGTCCTTGACCGTGAACGAGGACAGGTCATCGGCGAGCTCCAGCCGGCTGATCTGGTTGGACATGTTCTGGACTGCCCATACCGTGTGGCGCTTCACCAGGATCCCGTCCACGAACTGGAGGTTCGGTCCCTTGATCCTGTTGCTTTCCCCGCTCCTTGAATGCACTGTGTAGAGGGCCTGGTTCTTGCTGTGGGCGACGATCAGCACCCGGCCGTCCCTGGCCGACGCAATGCCGTTCATGCCGAAGTCTTCACGCGCCAGGGCAGCTCCTGCCTCGCCCAGCACAGTCAGCGTCCTGACATTCTTGCGTACCTCACCCCAGCGGCTGACCTTGACCAGGTACAACTCGTTGTACTTGGAGTTGGTGAACCAGGCGCCGTCGTCCGTGAGCGTCACATCATTGATGAACGCCCCTTCCTTTGTGGACAGGGTGAGCTCGGCGACCGTTGCCTTGGTTTCGGTGTTGTAGACGAACGCCTTGCCCGTCATACCACCGGCCACAAACAGAAGATCGTTCCTGGTGTCCGCCTTCATGCCGACGGCCATCCTGCCATCCGGTACGTCAATGAAGCGCTTGGCCTTCCTGTCGCCAATGTCGCCGCGGAAAATATCGCCGCTCATTAGCTCCCCGGCGTAAAAAGTTGTTCCCTCGCCGGCCGCGATGCCTTCGGCGGAGGTGGCGCCGTCGAGCACAATGACGTCGTCCCGGGACGGCGGTGAGGCTGTTGCCGGCAGTGCGGTGGGCAACAGCAAAGCTAGAAGAGCGATGAATCCGAGGGCGGTACGGCGCTGTACGTTTCGGCGCATGATGCTTCCTTGATTGGGCGGATGCGCGGGGCCGATCTGCGGCAGCTCCGCACGATGGTGCTGCCAGTTTAAGACTGCCGGATAGGCCCGCCAAGGCATCAAAGCCCCCCTTCTGCTTACAATCGAAACCTCAATCGACTACTGAGGGACCCATGAAGAAATTCGCCACAGCCCTGTTCGCCGCCGGCCTCGTTGTCTCCGCCACGGCCTGCTCCGCCTCCAACCAACTGTCCACCGCTGAAACCTGCGAGCGGATCCAGTCCGTTGTGTCGAACCCCGCCAACAACGCCGGCAAGACAGGCATGAACCGCCTCGCCAACCAGATCCGCCCCATCCACGCCGTGGCATCGGACGATCTCAAGCCCGCGCTGGAGTCCATCCTCGAATACACGGACGAGCAGGCCAAGGAGACGCCGGACGAGGCCAAGCTCGCCGAACTCCAGGCAGGCTACGAGCAGGCCGGCAGCACGTACAGCCAGTTCTGCAGCTAAGTATTGCCCAGCTGACCGGACCCGGCCGCCTGGATTACAGGGTGGCCGGGTCCGTATTGGCGCCGCACAGGATGACGGCCACGCGCTCATCGGGGCGCGGCGTATAGGCGCCGGACGCCAGCGCGGCGTACGCGGCCGCGGCACCGTGCTCCACCACCATCCGGTAGCCGTCCCAGAGGGCCGCACGGGCGGCAATGATGTCGTCGTCGGACACCAGGACGCTTTCGACGCCGGTGCGGACCGCCACGGAGAAGCCGATGTCACCGATGCTGCGGGCGCCCAAAGAGTCCGCAGCCACTCCGGAGACCGGCACGTCCACCGGTTTTCCGGCGGACAGCGCCACGTGCAGCGTGGGAGCCGTTGCGGGTTCCACCGCCACCACCTTGGCATAGCCCTCCACGGCAGCGGCGATCCCTGCCATGAGTCCGCCGCCGCCCACGGCCACCAGGACGGTCTCCACGCCGGGCACCTGGTCCAGCAGTTCGGATCCCACCGTTCCTGCGCCGGCCGCGATTTCCGGCTGGTCGTAGGCGTGGCAGTAGACCGCGCCAGTTTCCTTGGCGTGCGCAATGGCCGCCTGGTACGCGACGGCGTATTCCGTGCCGCCCTGCACCACCGTGGCGCCGATGGCCTTCAGCTTCCGGACCTTGACCTCCGGCGCGGCGGCAGGAACAAACACAGTGGCAGGCACGCCGAGCTGCGCGGCCGCGAAGGCATTGGCGAGCCCGGCATTTCCGCCGGAGGCCACCACCACGCCCACCTCCGGGCGCAGTTCGCCGCGTTCCTTGCTGGCCAGGATCCGGTTGAGGGCCCCACGGGCCTTGAACGTCCCGGTGTGCTGCATAAACTCGCACTTGAACCAGACGGGGCCGGGAAGCGCGTCCCGGTCAGCCTCCATCACGGGGGTGAGCCGGGTGAGGCCGGCGGTCCGGCGCGCGGCCCGGTCCACGTCGGCGCGGGTGATCATGTCAGACCTCGTCGTCCCAGGTTCCCGGCTCCTCGAGCGCTTCCTCGGGCTTGTCGTCCTGGCCAGGGTCGCCGCTTCCCACGTACGACGCCGGTACGGTGCCGGCCGCGTGCGCCTGCTGCTCCTCGCGGATGTTGGACGCGTGGGGAAGCTCGGGGTGCTGCCCGCTCTGCGGGGCCTCCGTTACCGCATCCTGAGCACCCTTGGCTTCGTCAGGATCGCCGGGCCCCCGAAGGTCCGCGGTGTTCTGGGGTTCGTCGTTGGAAGCGGTCATGGTCCTGCCTTTCACCGTGGGAAAACTGGCTGCCGGGGCCGGACCGAAGCCCGGCACCGGTTTCCAGCCTACGGCTGCACACGCGGGTTCGGGCAGGCAGCAGGGCCGAACCTGTGAATTGTCCGGCGTAACCTGTGAAAACCGACCCCTTACCTGTGAATTGCGACTCAACCGGGACTTCCGCGGCGTCCCCGGCGTTTAACCCCATGGCGGAAGGAGGCCACGTGATTATTGTTCTTACCGGAATCGACGGTTCCGGCAAGTCCACGGCGGCCCGTGCCCTGGTGTCCGACGTTCAAGCCAAGGGCGGCAAGGTACTGCTGCTGAACAACCATGCGGGCCGGCGCAGCATGTCGGTCCTCGCCGCAAAGTGGGGGATCCGGCTGCCGGACCGCCTGGCTGACGGCATCGAAACCATCTTCCGCGTCTGGAATGTCCTGGTCTCCCATATGCGGGCCGGCCGTTTCGACGGGTTGGTGGTCATGGACCGCCACCTCTACTGCCAGCTGGCCCTCCGCGCCACCAAAGGCCTACCCCGCGGCCGCTTTCTGCCGTGGCTCCTGGCCGTGCTGCCACACCCGGATGCCGTCATCCACCTGGACGTGGACCCGCGTGAGGCGCACCGGCGGATTGTTGCCCGTGGAACAGACGCCGAGACCCTGGAGGACCTCACCGCCTTCCGGGATGCCTACGCGGGGCTGCCGGAATACGAAGGCTTCGTCAAGGTGGATGCCACCCTTCCGGCTTTGGATCTGGCTGACCGCCTTGAGTCCGTTGTCAGGGACGTCGCGGGCCGCATCCCGGCTCCGGCAAAGAAAGCAGCCACGAAGTGAAAGATGGGCGGGACCAACAGGTTCCGCCCACCGTTTCTGGTTTGCCCTGCTACTGCGAGGCCGTCGGCGATGCCGTCGGCGTTTCGCTGTCAACCGTCTCGGTGACCGTCACTGTTGGTGACGGTGACTCGTCAGGCGAGGCAGTGCCCGTGGAACGCGACGTGGACGTCGACGTCGGGCTGGACGTCGCGCCGCCGTCGTCGGCCTGTTCAAGCACCTCATTGATGAGGTCCTCGAGTTCCTTCTTGTCTGCGTCACCCAGGTCCGCGCCGCTCTTGGTGGCCACTACCAGCAGCCTGTCCTCAGCCGCGGAGACCTGCATCAGCTTCTGCTGGTTCTCCCCGCTGCGGGTGCTGAGCGTCGCGAACGTCTCCTCCGCATCGGTGTCCGCCTGCAGTTCCTCGCTGGACACTTCGTAGCTCTGGCCCAGCGCCTGCACCGTGAAGGTGGCGCACTGGCTCATTTTGCCCTTGATGTCGGTGAGGACCTGCTCTGCGTCAGGCCCTTCGCTGCCGGACTGGGCGGAGAGGGTGCGGGGCGAGTTGCCTTCGGAAATCGCGACGGCCACCTCGCCGTTTTCCACGGTGTCCAGCAGGCCTGCGGTGGCAATGTCCTTGCAGTCCTCGGGATCCACGGTGGCCGTACTCAGGAGCAGGTTGGCGAGGTTCCCGCCTTGGTCCACCTGCTCCTTGGAGTAGAGCTTGAGCTCGTTGCCGTCCGCGTCAGTCTTGCCGGAGATGAGGTTGCGAAGCTCATCCTCGGTGTACACCTTTGCATCTTCCGTAGCGGAGGACGTCGGCGTCGGCGTGGGGCTGGGGCTGGCGGAACCGCCGCCGCCTCCCGTGCAGCCGGCCAGGGCCAGCATTGCAGCAGTCATCAGTCCGAGTGCTGGAGCTTTTCGCATGAGGACAACCCTTTCGAGATAGAAAGCATGCTTAGTGTTTCCAGCCTAAAGGGTTCGGGCCGGATCGGCACGTCACGGAGCGATAACTTTAGGGCCGTGTCCGCATCAGGGGGTCCCGGTAGAAGGGGTGCAGGTCAGGGGGTGCCGCTGACGGCGGACGGGGTGGACGGCGGATGCCGCCACGCGCCGCTGGCCTTCGCCTGGTGCCCCAGGTTCCTGGAGATGGCCCGGGCAGCAGCCCTTACCAGGGGCACCAGTTCATGGGCCGGTGTGGCCGCATCCGGAACCACGATGGACAGCGCCGCGACAACGTCGCCGTCCGCTCCGTGGATGGGCGCCGCTACGGATACGGTGCGGGAGGGATGGGTCCTGCGGACCACGGCGGCACCGGAGTGCTTGACTCCGGCGAGCGCCGCGCGCAGCTCCTTGGCCGGCAGGCTTCCGGACCCGGGCTCGGCATCCCCAGGCTGCGCGAACACCTCGGCCTGCAGTTCCGGTCCGGCATGGGCAAGCAGCACCTGCCCGACGGCGGTTGTCCGCAGAGGGAGCCGGCCTCCTACGCGGTAGGCCACCTCGGTTGCGGTCCGGGACGAGAGCCTGTCGATGAGTACCGCGTCGCTGCCTTCGCGGACGGCGAGGAGCACATGGTGGCGGGTCACCTCGTACAGGTCCTCAAGGTACGGCAGCGCTATCTGCCGCACACCGTGGCCGCGGGGCGAGAGCGACGCGATCTCCCAGAGCCGGACACCCACCACATAGCGCCCGTCCTCCAACTTTTCCAGGGCGCCCCACTCCGTGAGGTGCCTGGCCAGGCGAAGGGTGGTGGCCGGGGCGAGGCCGGCAAGGCGGGACAGCTCGGACAGGTTGAGTGCACGGCGCTGTTCCGTGAACTGCCCCAGCAGGCTGAGCGCCCGGACCACCACTGGCTGGCCGGCACCTTGGGGAACCACTCCGGCCACCCTGCCTGCTCCCGCCACAATGCCTCCACGCCCTTGATGTTCTCCACCAAGCCTTCCGTTTGTGGCCCCCGCCACAAAGTGACTTTTCACTGAGTGAAAAGTACGATTTCGGAAGCTTGGGTTCGGGGACAGGCTGATGGACGTCCCGCCGGCGATCCTGTTGCCGCCCCTCCCCCGATTGGAATCAACGATGAACTCCAATGCCCCCAGGAAATCCCTGCTCGGAATTTTTGTCTTGTGCTGGCTTGGCCTGCTCGCCGACGGTTATGACCTCTACGTCTACGGCGCCACCCTTCCCGGCCTGATCGGCCAGCCGCCGTTCAACGCCACGCCTGCCGCCGCGGGCGCCGTAGGGTCCATCGCGCTGGTGGGAATGCTGCTCGGCTCCCTCATCGTCGGAACCCTGACGGACCGGCTGGGCCGGCGGCGGATCTTCGTCAGCGCCCTGGCCCTGTTTTCGCTGGCCATGCTGGCATGCGCAGCGGCCCCCACCTGGGAGTTGTTTGCGGTATTCCGCTTCATCGCCTGCTTCGGCGTGGGCGGTCTGCTTCCGACGGCGGTGGCGCTCACTAACGAGTTCGCCCCTCCGGGGAAGAAGTCCCTGGTCCTGGGCGCCGTCCTCACCGGGCCGGCGACAGGCACAGTAGTGGCCTCCCTGACCTCGCTGACCCTGCTGGAATCGAGCGGCTTCCGCCCGGTCTACGCCATCGGCGCGGGCGGCCTGCTGCTGGTTCCGTTCGCCTGGTTCCTGCTGCCGGAGTCGCCGTCGTTCCTGCGGACCCAGCTCCGCACCGCGGAGGCAGACCGTATTGAAGCCCTGTATGGCCTGCCCCGCACGGCCGACGTCCCGGCAGCCGCCGTCCGCATCTCCCCCACCCGTGCACTGTTTGCCCAGGGCACCGCCCGCACCACCCTCCTGCTGTGGGCCATCACGGTACTGAGCCTGCTCACCATCTTCGGCGTCAGCACCTGGCTCCCGCAGATCATGCGGACGGCAGGCTTCGGCGTCGGCTCCTCCGTGTCTTTCCTGCTGGCCTACTCGGTGGGCGCCGTGGTGGGCACCGTCCTGGCCTCGGTTGCCAGCCAGAAATTCGGACCCCGGCCGCTGGTGATCGTTGGTTTCGCCAGTGCCGCCGCCGCCCTGCTCCTGATGTCCGTCAACCCGCCCGCCGCGGTGATGACGGTGCTCGCCGCCGTCGCAGGCTTTGGCGGGCTGGGCACGCAAAACATGATCAACGACTACATCGCCCAGTTCTACCCTGCGGCCACGCGCGCCACCGGGCTGGGCTGGGCGCTGGCGGTGGGACGCATCGGTGCCATCGCCGGGCCCACGTACGGCGCACTGCTGGTGAGCTTCGGCGGTGGAGTGCCCGCGGCCGCCATGGCCTTTGCCGCACCGGCCGTGCTGGGCGCGGTGCTGATGCTGGCCCTCCGCACCAAGGCCGCCCGGCGCACAGCTCTGGACCGGGACGCCGAGCTGGTCGCCTGACCTCTCCCGCCCGGCCTGTAGCGGCCAAGCAAAGCCACTGCGGCCCCTCCTGTGGAATAATCCGAAGAAGTGGTCCTCACCGGACCGCTCCAGGATCAGGAGGGGCCCGCTTTGTCCGCCACATCAAGGAGCACCGCCGGGGCGGCCGGCGCGGCCATCAACAACTCGCAGGTTCCCAAGCACGAACAGCTGCGGCTGATCATCCTCAAGCTCGCCAAGGAAGAACTGGAGCCGGGCGCCAGACTCCCCAGCGAGCGGACCCTCATGGATTCCTACGGCGTCAGCCGCATCACAGTACGGGCCGCCATCGGACGCCTGGTCAACGAGGGGCACCTGGTCCGGGTTCCGGCGAAGGGCACGTTCGTGGCGGACTCGCCGGTGCAGTCCACGCTGCACCTGGCCTCATTCACCCAGGAAATGGAGTCCATGGGGCACGTTCCCAGCACGGTGGTGCTGGTGGCGGAAACCGGCACGGCCCCGGAGGACACCGCCGAAGCGCTCAGCCTGCTGCCGGGCTCCGAGGCCATCCACCTGAAGCGGCTGCGCCTGGCCGACGGCCGGCCGGTCAGCGTGGATGACGCCTGGTACAACCCGGAGCACGCCCGTGGCCTGCTGGACATTGACCTGACCGGCTCGGTGTACAAGGCCCTGGCGGCGCAGTTCGGCCACCAGATCGACCGGGCGCGGCAAAGCGTTCGGTCCGAGGGCGCCCCCGCCGACGTGGGGGCGCTCCTCGGAACCGGGACGGGCGCACCGGTACTGGCGTTCGACCGGGTTTCCTACTCAGGGTCCCTGGCCATTGAACATTCCCGCTCCTGGTACCGCTCGGACCGCTACTCGCTGAACATGGAAGTCCGGCTCTAGGCCCTCCCCGCCTGCCCGGAGCAGGCGTCAGTCCAGCGAGAACAGGCGGGCACCGGCGGACACCGCGCCGGTTGCCTCCAGCGTTGCGGTGTCCGGCTTGGTATCGAGGACGACGACGGGACTCACCATCGAGTAGCCGGCCGCCAGTGCGGCGGTGGGGTCCACGTGCATCACGGGCTCGCCGGCGGCGACGGTGTCGCCCTGGGCGATCAGCAGCTTGAAGCCTTCGCCTTTGAGCTTGACGGTGTCGATGCCCACGTGGGTGAGCACTCCCCGCCCGGCTGGCTCCACCACCACAAAGGCGTGCGGCAGGAGCTTGACCACTTTTCCGGCAACCGGGGACACGACGTCGAACGCCTCGCCTGCCGGCGGCTCGACGGCCGCGCCGGAACCCACCATCTGGCCCGCGAAAACGGGATCCGGGACGTCGGACAAGGGAACCACGCTGCCGCTGATGGGCGCGTGGACAACCAGCGTTTCCGGCATCAGAGCAGGTCCTCGATGTCTTCGGCCAGGTTGTCCGCCTCCGGGCCCACAATGACCTGCACTGCGGTGCCGGCCGCAAGGACGCCGTGGGCTCCGGCGGCCTTCAGGGTGGATTCGTTGACCAGCGACCCGTCCTTGACCTCGGTGCGGAGACGGGTA
This sequence comes from Arthrobacter sp. Cr_A7, assembly GCF_029222765.1. NCBI lineage: Bacteria > Bacillati > Actinomycetota > Actinomycetes > Micrococcales > Micrococcaceae > Arthrobacter > Arthrobacter sp. Cr_A7. The sequence continues at coordinate 13,651 of NZ_JARHXQ010000367.1, forward strand.
ATGCAGGCCTCGACCTCCACGATGTTGGCGGCTCCGCCCAGGCCCTCAATGATCTTTTCTGCTTTGGACATGGCTGCCCTTTCTGACGGTGCCCCGGGGAGCACTGCTTCAGCACCAGGACCGGCGGCCCAAGTGCGACCAATTATGTGCCGGTTCATCGGAACTGTCAGCGGCTGCCCGGAAGATCTTCTCCCTTGACAGGCGCTCGTGGGATGAATCACACTGAACTGGTCATAACCAGACAGTACCGGCTGGAACCGTTTCTCCACAAGCCCCCCATCCGATCCCCGCAGAGGTGTAACCATGTCAACATCCGAGACCGCCGCCCTGGCTCCAGAGAAGAAGCCGAACAGGGCCTTCGCAACCCTCCAGCGTCTGGGCCGCTGCCTGATGCTGCCCATCGCCGTCCTCCCCGCAGCCGGCATCCTGCTGCGCATCGGCCAGGCCGACCTGCTGGGCGCGATACCGGGCTTCGAAGGCGGCGCAGCCGTCATCTCCGCGGCAGGCAATGCAGTGTTCACCTGGCTGCCGCTCATCTTCGCCGTCGGCATCGCCATCGGCTGGGCCAAGAAGGCCGACGGTTCCACTGCATTGGCAGCAGTGGTGGGATATATGGTGATCGACGGCGTCTTCAAGGCCATGTCCCCGCTGGTCCTGGCCGGTCAGCTTGACCCCGCCGGCAAGCCCGCGATGATCAACTACGGCGTCCTGGCCGGCATTGTGGTGGGCCTGTTGTCCGCCATGCTCTGGCAGCGCTTCTACCGCACCAAACTGCCGGACTTCCTGGGCTTCTTCAGCGGCCGCCGCCTGGTGCCCATCCTGACGTCCGTCACCAGCCTGGTTGCCGGCGTCGTCCTTGCCCTGTTCTACCCGCTCTTCAACGCCGGCCTCTCGGCAGTGGGTGAAGCCGTCGCGGGCAACGCCGTGGCCGGTGGCGGCGTCTACGGTTTCGCCAACCGCATGCTCATCCCCGCAGGCCTGCACCACATCCTCAACTCCGCCGTCTGGTTCCTCATCGGCGACTACACCGACGCATCCGGCCAGCTGGTCCGCGGCGACCTCAACCGCTTCTTCGCCGGCGACCCCAGCGCGGGCATCTTCATGACCGGCTTCTTCCCCATCATGATGTTCGGCCTGCCCGCAGCGGCCCTTGCCATCTGGCGCCACGCCAAGCCCTCACAGAAGAAGATCGTGGGCGGCATCATGCTCTCCACCGCCCTCACCGCGTTCTTCACCGGCATCACCGAACCGCTGGAGTACTCCTTCATGTTCGTCGCCTTCCCGCTTTACATCGTCCACGCAGTCCTCACCGGCACCTCCATGGCACTGGTCAATGCCCTGGACATCCATCACGGCTTCACCTTCTCCGCGGGGCTGATCGACTTCGTCCTCAACTTCGGAAAATCAGAGAACGGCTGGCTGCTCATCCCCATCGGACTGGGCTATGCGGTGATCTACTACTTCCTCTTCTCCATCGTCATCAAACGCTGGAACCTGCGGACGCCCGGCCGTGAGGACGACGAAGTCAGCGTGGATACGGACGCCGCCAAGTAACGGCGCTCCGCTCCTCCCCCTACTGCACCTGCAACCGAAAGCAGCTTCACCGCATGGAAATCATCATCCTTCCCACCCCGGCCGACGTCGCCCGCACGGCGTCAGACGCCATCGAAGAGCAGGTCCGCAGCGGCCCGTCCGTCCTTGGACTGGCCACCGGGTCCACGCCCTTGGGCACCTACCAGGAACTCATCAAACGGCACCGGACCGGCGGCCTGAGCTTCGCGCAAGCGCAGGCGTTCCTCCTCGATGAATATGTGGGGCTGCCCAGCGCACACCCGCAGTCCTACCACTCCGTGATCCGGGACGAGTTCACGGCCAGCGTGGACTTTGGTGCGGACGCAGTGCACGGCCTGGACGGGATGGCGGCGGACCCCGAATCCGAGGCGGAGCAGTACGAGGCCCGTATTTCAGCGGCGGGAGGGGTGGACATCCAGATCCTGGGCATCGGGACCGACGGGCACGTGGGCTTCAACGAGCCCATGTCCTCGCTCGGCTCACGCACCCGGATCAAGACGCTCACCCGCCAGACGCGGCAGGACAACGCGCGCTTCTTTGGTGACCCGGCGGACGTCCCCGACCACGTCCTGACGCAGGGGCTGGGCACCATCCGCGAAGCCCGGCACCTGCTGCTGCTGGCCACGGGGGAGGCAAAAGCGGAAGCCATCGCGGCCGCCGTCGAAGGCCCTGTTGCAGCCCTTTGCCCAGCTTCGGCGCTCCAGCTGCACCCGCACGTCTCGGTGCTGGTGGACGAGGCGGCGGCTTCCCGGCTGGCGCACCGGGACTACTACACGGACACTTTCGGCCGGAAGCCGGCGTGGCAGGGGCTCTGATCATGGGACGCGGCGCACCCCTTACTGTCATCGGCCCGCCGCAGCTTGAACTTGCCGTGGAAAATGCCGACGGCGTACGGCTGGCTGCCGCCGTCGGCGCTGCCCGGGTGGAACTCTGCGCAGCCCTTGCCGAGACGGAGGGCATCACCCCCAGCATCGGCACGGTGGAGCAGGCGTGCCGTGCGGGCCTTCCCGTCCACGTCCTGGTACGGTCGCGCCCGGGCAACTTCAGCTATACGCGGGAGGAACTGGAGGTCATCGAGCGTGACGTGGCTGCGTCAATGGATGCCGGCGCCGCAGGGGTGGTGGTGGGCGTACTCGCAGCTGACGGCGGCCCGGACGCTCCGGCGATCCGCCGGATAGCCGAGGTGGCACGCCGGTACAAGCCCTCCGCAGAGGTCACGTTCCACCGCGCGTTCGATGCCGCGCTTGCTCTTGGATTCGACCCTGCGGATGCACTGGCCCGGTTGGAAACAGCAGGTGTGGACCGGGTGCTCACCAGCGGCGGCAGCCCGGACTGTGCGGCCGGCCTCAGCATGCTGGGCCGGCTGGTGGAGCTGGGACGGACGCACGCGCCGGCGGTCCAGATCATGGCCGGCGGCGGGGTGACGCTTGAGCTGGTACCGTCGCTTCTCGAGACCGGCGTCCATGCCGTGCACACGTCCGCGCGGCCTCGCCTCGGCATCTCCGGTGCGGACCGGACGGCTGCCGCAGACCCCGCCCTTGCAGCCCGGATGGCGGCAGCACTGACAACGGGAGGCCGCTAGCGATGGGTAACCAACTGGTACTCCGTGGCCGCGTGGTCACCGGAAGCATGGACGTGGCCGATGGTGTTGTAGCGGTCGACGGCGGCCGCATCACCTACGCGGGTCCGGCGTCCGGCTTTGCGGGGCAAGGTTCCCCTGATTCAGCTGACCGGATTCTGTTGCCCGGCCTGGTGGACCTGCACTGCCACGGCGCGCTCGGCTCGGACTTCTCGGAGGGTTCCGTCGACGGTGCCCGGTCCGCGGCGCGCTACCTGCACAGCCGGGGCACCACCTCACTGCTGGCCAGCCTGGTGACCGGGTCGCCTGAGGACTTGGTCCGGAACCTCACGGCGCTGCGGACTGTGGCAGATGAGGGCCTGATTGCCGGTTCCCATTTGGAGGGCCCCTTCCTCGCTTCGGGGCAGTGCGGCGCGCACGATCCCGCGTTGCTGCTTGAACCGGATCCGCGCCTGGTGGCCGAACTGCTGGACGCGGCCGGCGTCTCCCTGGCCTCCATGACTCTCGCGGCCGAACTTCCCGGGGCGTCCGGGCTGGCGGACCTCCTCGCAGCCCGCGGGATCATCCCCTCGCTGGGGCATACTGCCGCCGACAACAACGCTGCCGCCGATTTCCTGCAGCATGTGGCCGCCGGGCTCGCCGGTCCGGCGAATCCTACGGGGCGGCTCCGCCCGACGGTCACCCATCTGTTCAACGCCATGCCCAGCCTGCACCACCGTTCCCCCGGCCCGGTCTCGGCCAGCCTTAGTGCTGCCCGCGCCGGCAATGCCGTGGTGGAGCTGATTGCCGACGGTGTCCATCTTGCTCCGGAGACGGTCAAGCTGGTGTTCGACCTGGTGGGCGCAGAAAACATCGCCCTGGTCACGGATTCCATGGCCGCTACCGGCCTGCAGGACGGACAGTACCGGCTGGGTTCGCTGGCCGTGACGGTGGACCAGGGCGTGGCCAGGGTGGACAGCACGGGTGCCATCGCCGGTGGAACCTCCACACTGCTGGATGTTGTCCGCACCACCGTAGCTGCGGGTGTGCCGCTGCAGGATGCCGTGCTGGCGGCCAGCGGTGTTCCCGCCGAGGTCCTGGGACTGTCCTCGCAGGCAGGCGACCTGCGCGCGGGAATGCCGGCCGACGTCGTCGTGGTTGATGCGGACCTGAACCTTGCCGGTGTGCTGCGGCGGGGCGAGTGGGTCACCTCGCTGGAACGGTCCGGGTAGACGACAGCTAATCCGCGCCGGGCAGGCAGACCTCCACAAGCCCGTCAGTGATGCGGGTTTCGAAGCGCGGCTGGCGCGAGGTGGCCGGCCCGGCCTGCACCTCACCGGTCCGCAGCGAGAAGGTGCTCCGGTGCCAGGGGCAGACGACACAGGGTTCACCGCTATCACTGCCGGCCTCGGGTGCACCCTGTTTGAGTTTGCCCTCGTGCAGCGGCCCGGAGAGGTGGCTGCAGACGTCGGAGAGTACGTTGAGCGTGTCCCCCTCCCGGAAGACGAGCAGCGGCAATCCGGCAACATCGCGCTTGTGGAGCGTTCCATCGGGCAGTTCCGCAAGCGGCGCGAGGGGGTGCCAGCCGGACGGGAAGCGGTGCGGGATCTCCTCGCTGTGGTTCACTCCAGCGGCCTGCCGGTAGGTGAGGTGGCCACCCAGGAAGCCGCTGGCGCTCACTGTGGCAAGCCCGAGATACGCCAGCACCTTCCCGCTGCCCTGGCTGCCGCGGGCGCGCTGCACCAGCGACGCAATGTAGAGGCTTGTTGCAGCGATGTTGGCGCCCGCGTGGACCAGTCCCACCCTCTGCTGCTGCGGGTGCAGTTGGGACCAGTCGGTAAATCCGGCCACGGCAGACGGTACAACGCTCACGGTCCCCACCCCGATCAACAGGGTGGCAGCTTTTTCATTGCCGGGAAGCGCGTCCAGGACTGCGGCCGAGATCCAGGCGCCAATGGGCACCTGGACGGCGAGCGGGTGAACGGGGTGGCCGATGGGCACGCCGTGGAGGATGTCCCGGGCCCACCGCGGGCGGATCACCTTCTTCACGGCTTTCCGGACGCTCTTGGCCAGCGGATCAAGCCATTCGGCGTCTTCGAGTCGGGTAACAAGCTCAAGTGCAGGCAGTGGCTTCATGTGTGTCCCCTTACCCCGTTAACCGGTGTCCAGTCGTTGCCCGCGACCTTAGCCGCTGGCGCACGCGGGCAACAGGGCTGTTCCAAAGCCGGGAGCGGAGGTCAGCGGAGCGGCGATCCCAGCACCCTGAACTGGTTGCCGCCCATCTCACCGGACAGCAGGGGCATGGCTTCGGCGATCGCTGCCCGCACGCTGTCCAGCTGCAGCGAAGCCCGATGCGCTTCCGGCGATTCCCACAGCTCGCACACAAAAACGGTGTCCGGCACATCGTCATTGATGCCCACTTCGTAGAGCAGGCAACCGGCTTCCTTCAGCCCGGGCATGGGCCGGAGCAGGATGGATACGACGGCGTCCCGCTGGCCGGGCTTGGTTCCGAAGCTTCCCACATTTGCAAAAGTCATACGGACAGTCTGCAGGACGGGTACGACAGAACGCCCTTTGAACAGGACCTGGGTGGCAGGACCGGGCAGCTGCGCCGGCTCTATTGCCGTTCGCGCTTGGTTCAGTAGCCGCCCCTCCCAACAGATGTCGCACCCCTGTGGTTGGATGGTGTTCTCTTTGGGGATGGAGGCTGACATGGAAGTCTGGACGGGGAACCCCTATCCGTTGGGTGCGACGTACGACGGCAGCGGCACGAACTTCGCGTTGTTCAGCGAGGCCGCGACCGCTGTTCACCTCTGCCTGTTCGACGAGGACGGCACTGAACAGCGCATCCGGCTGGAAGCCGTGGATGGCTTCGTGTGGCACTGCTACCTTCCCCATGTCCTGCCGGGCCAGCTGTACGGCTACCGTGTGGACGGCCCCTACAATCCGGCGGAGGGCCTCCGCTGCAACCCGAACAAACTGTTGATGGACCCCTATGCGAAGGCCTTGAGCGGCGGCATTACGTGGGGCCAGCCCATGTTCTCCTACAACTTCGGCGATCCTTCGTCCTTCAACGCTGAAGACTCCGCATCCAGCACCATGCGGTCCGTGGTCATCAGCCCCTTCTTCGACTGGCAGCACGACCGCCCGCCGAAAATCCCCTACAACGACACTTTGATATATGAGGCACACGTCAAGGGCCTGACCATGACCCATCCGGAGGTGCCGGTAAAAGAACGCGGCACCTATGCGGGCATCGCGCACCCGGCGGTGATCGAGCACCTGCAGAAACTTGGCGTCACCGCCATCGAGCTGATGCCCGTTCACCAGTTCGTCCAGGACAGCGTGCTGCAGGACAAAGGCCGCAGCAACTACTGGGGCTACAACACCATCGGCTTCTTCGCCCCGCACGAAAGCTACAGTTCGAGCACCAGGCCGGGGCAGCAGGTGCAGGAGTTCAAGGCAATGGTCCGCTCCCTGCACGCCGCGGGCATCGAGGTGATCCTCGACGTCGTCTACAACCACACCGCCGAGGGGAACCACCTGGGTCCCACCCTGTCCTTCAAGGGCATCGACAACGAGGCGTATTACCGGCTGGTGGACCACGACAAGCAGCACTACCTGGACTACACGGGCACCGGCAACACCATCAATGTCCGGCACCCGCACGCCCTCCAGCTGCTGATGGACTCGCTGCGGTACTGGGTGCTGGAGATGCATGTGGACGGTTTCCGCTTTGACCTCGCCTCGGCACTGGCACGGGAGTTTTATGAGGTGGACCGGCTGTCGAGCTTCTTCGACCTGGTTCAGCAGGACCCCGTGGTGTCGCAGGTGAAGCTGATTGCCGAGCCCTGGGACGTCGGCCCGGGCGGCTACCAGGTGGGCAACTTCCCGCCGCTGTGGACGGAGTGGAACGGAAAGTACCGCGACGCCGTCCGCGACTTCTGGCGTGGCGCCCCCGCCACCCTGGGCGAGTTCGCGTCCCGGCTTGCCGGCTCCTCGGACCTCTACGAAAGTTCAGGCCGGCGGCCGGTGGCCTCCATCAACTTCGTCACTGCCCATGACGGCTTCACCCTGCGCGACCTGGTTTCCTACAACGCCAAGCACAACGAGGCCAACGGCGAAAACAACAACGACGGCGAATCCCACAACCGTTCCTGGAACTGCGGCGCCGAAGGCCCCACCACGGACCAGGGCATCCTGGCGCTGCGGGCACGGCAGCAGCGCAACCTGCTGGCCACGCTCCTCCTCTCCCAGGGAGTGCCCATGGTGCTCCATGGTGACGAACTCGGCCGCACGCAGCAGGGAAACAACAACGCCTACTGCCAGGACTCACCGCTGTCCTGGATCAACTGGGACACCGCGGACCAGCCCCTGACGGAATTCCTCGCCGCCGTCACCACCCTCCGCAGGGAGCACCCAACCTTCCGCCGCAACAGGTTTTTCCAGGGCAGGCCCGTGCGGCGCAGCCTGGGGCAGCCCCTTCCGGACATCGTCTGGCTCAACACGGATGCGTCCGAGATGGTTCCCGAGGACTGGGGCAACCCCCTCGCCAGGGCCCTCGGAGTGTTCTACAACGGTGAGGCAGTGGGCAAGGACCACCGAGGCCGGGTCATCCACGACCACAACTTCCTGCTCTTCTGCAATTCCGGCGACGACCCCGTGGACTTCACCCTGCCCAGTGCGGAGTACTCGCCCGCCTGGGAGCAACTGATCGACACCGCGGGTGAACATGCGGACCAAGGTTTCCTCGAGGCCAACGGCACCGTGAAACTGGCCGGCAAGTCCCTGCTGGTCCTCCGGGCGTACGCCAAGCCACCGGAAAAACCGGACCACTCCGTGGCGGCCTCCCTTGCCCTGCTGGCAGCACCGGAAGCAGGAGGGTTGCGGACGTCCTGAGCGTCAGTCCGCGGCGTTGAGCGCGCCGGTCTGAACCACGACGGCGCCACTCGCCGTCGTGTCTCCGTTCAGCATCCAGCCCACTCGCTTGACCGTCCGCAGCATCACCACGCTCTCCACCAGCTCCATGCCCGGGACCTTTTGCTGCAGGGCGAGTTCTGCCGTCATCACGTCTGCGAGGGACTGCAGCCACATAATGATCACGAAGTTGGTGGGCCCCGTGGTGGAGGCACTCAGCCGGACGTTGCTGATGGTGCGGATGGCAGCAGCCGCTTCCTCATGCCGGCCTGCGGGGACGTTGGCGAACCACTGGCACGTGACCGGGTAGGAAGAGTAGCCCTGGGCAATTTCGCACCGGAACAACAGAATTCCGCTGGCCAGCACCCGGTTGAGCTGCCGCTGCACCGTAGCCGGGTGCCGCCCCAAATCCCGCGCGATCTCGGCCGCGGTTGCCCTGCCGTCCCGGGCCAGGAACGGCAGCAGGTCCAGGTGGCTTTCGGGGAGTTGCCCCGCCACAGCCTGTTTTCCGTCCGACGTGCCCGGCTGACCCAGCGTCCGCAGGGTCGCCAGCTGCGCCCGGCTCAAAATGTTGAGCCGCCACTCATCGGCGCTGGTGTGGAGCCGGGTGCACAGTGCCGTCTGGTACTTGGTGAGCCCTTCGATGGTTTTCAGCTGGGCAATCACCTTCGTGCTGAACTCCTCCAGCGACCTGGTGATCACGGTCAGCATGAGGTCCCGGTTGCTCGCCGCCTCTTCCACGGTGATGATCTCCGGGATGGCGGCCAGCTGGGCAGTGACACGGTCCCGCAGGTTCATGTCGCAGTCCACGGCCACAAAGGCGAGCAGCATCTGTTGCGGATCACCCGCCAGATGCGCGGTCACCCAGGCCGCGCCGCCGGACTTCAGCCGTTCCCACCGTGCCGCCAGCGTGGTGGCATGGACGCCGAGGACCTTTGCGGCGTCGGCCCAGCCCAGCCTGGGAGAGGTTTGCAGGACCTGGATCAGGGCCAGGTCTTCCTCGCTCAATTCCACGCTTAGTCCTGCTCCTCTTCTGCACGAATCCTGCCTGCAGAAAGCAGAGCCTGCATAATTTCTGCGCTTTCAGGGATTGTGAACCACACCACTTCACAATAGTCCACAAGCCGGAAAGCCAATGCCAAGGAGTTATTCGTGACGATTACCGCCGACGCCCGCGACCTGCAGGACGACCTCATCCGCCTGCGCCACGACCTGCACCGGCAGCCGGAAATCGGCCTGGAACTTCCCCGCACGCAGGAGCGTGTCCTGCAGGCCTTGGACGGCCTGCCCTTCGAGATCACGCTGGGCAAGGAAACGACGTCGGTCACCGCCGTGCTGCGCGGAGGCACCGGCTCAGCCGCGAATGAAAAAGGGAAGCAGCGGCCGGCGGTGCTCCTCCGTGCGGACATGGACGGCCTTCCCGTCCAGGAGAAGACCGGTGTTGACTACACGTCCAGGACCGACGGCGCCATGCACGCCTGCGGCCACGACCTACACACGTCCATGCTCGCCGGAGCCGCCACCCTCCTGGCCGAGAAACGGCACCAGCTGGCGGGCGACGTCGTCCTGATGTTCCAGCCCGGCGAGGAAGGGTTCGACGGCGCCAGCTACATGCTCCGCGAAGGTGTCCTGGACGCAGCCGGAACCCGCGTCCAGGCTGCCTACGGCATGCATGTGTTCTCCTCGCTCGAGCCGCACGGCACCTTCTGCACCAAACCGGGCGTTATGCTCAGCGCCTCTGACGGACTTGAGGTCACCATCCTCGGCGCCGGGGGCCACGGTTCCGCCCCCCATGCGGCCAAGGATCCGGTGACAGTCGCCGCCGAGATGGTGACCGCCCTGCAGGTGATGGTCACCCGGCAGTTCAACATGTTCGATCCCGTGGTCCTGTCCGTGGGCGTACTCCACGCCGGCACAAAGCGGAACGTCATCCCCGAATCGGCCCGTATCGAGGCCACCGTCCGGACCTTCTCCGAGGCCTCGCGGCAGAAAATGATGGAGGCCGTCCCGCGCCTGCTCAAAGGCATTGCGGCTGCGCACGGGGTTGAGGTCCACGTGGACTACCAGCAGGAGTACCCCCTCACCATCACGGATGAGGACGAAACGCACACGGCGGAGAAGGTCATCTCCACGCTTTTCGGCGAAAGCCGCCTCTCACGCTGGGCAACCCCACTCAGCGGTTCCGAGGACTTCTCCCGGGTGCTGGCCGAGGTCCCCGGCACGTTCGTGGGCCTCAGCGCCGTTGCTCCGGGCGGCGACCCTGCCACCTCCCCTTTCAACCATTCCCCCTACGCCACGTTCGACGACGGCGTGCTGGCTGACGGAGCCGCGCTCTATGCCCAGCTCGCCATCACGCGGCTTGCCGCACTTTCAACAGCGTCGTAACCGCCGGCAGCAGCGCCGCTGCCCGGCATCCCACTCCAAGCATCTTCGAACCGACCACCAGGAAGTCATCATGTCCATCACAGCGCACAAGCAGCAGGCTGGACGCACGTCCACCGCGAAGACCATCGTCGGAACAGGCATCGGCAACGCCGTTGAATGGTACGACTGGGCCATCTACGCCACCTTCACGCCGTTCATCGCCAGCCAGCTCTTCAGCAAGGCGGACCCCGCGTCGGCCGTCCTGTCCACCCTGGCGATCTTCGCCGTCGGCTTCGTGGCACGGCCCTTCGGCGGCTTCCTCTTTGGCTGGATCGGCGACCGGGTGGGCCGCAAGACATCCATGACGCTCGCCGTCGGCCTGGCATCGCTGGGCAGCCTCATGATCGGCATCGCACCCACATTCGCCAGCGTCGGCGCCTGGGCCTCGCTCATGCTGCTGGTGGCGCGGCTCGTCCAGGGCCTGGCGCACGGCGGTGAGCTGCCGTCATCCCAGACGTACCTTTCCGAGATGGCTCCGAAGGAGCACCGGGGATTCTGGGCCACGCTGATCTACACCTCGGGAACCGTGGGGATCCTGTTCGGCACGCTGCTGGGCGCAGTGCTGAACATGGCGCTGACCACCGAGGCAATGAACGAGTGGGGCTGGCGCATCCCGTTCCTGCTGGGCGCCGCGATGGGCCTCTACGCGCTGATCATGCGGTCGCGGCTGCATGAAACCGAGGCATTCGAGGGCGAAACCACCTCTCAGAAGCGGGCGCCCATCTGGCCGCAGATCGTCCGCCACCGCAAGCAGGCCCTGCAGGTCATCGGGCTGACGGTAGGCCTCACGGTCATCTACTACATCTGGGGCGTGGTGGCACCCAGCTACGCCACCACCGCGCTGAAGATCGACCGCGGCGAAGCTCTGTGGGCCGGCGTAATCGCCAATGTCGTGTTCATCGCCGCGCTGCCGGTGTGGGGCAAGCTCTCAGACCGGATTGGACGCAAGAAGGTGCTGTGGTCCGGCGCGATCGGCTCCGCGGTGATGCACTTCCCCATGACCTGGCTCCTGAAGGACTCGGCCTGGCAGCTGGCCGTAGGCATGTCCGTCATGCTGGTCTTCATCGCCGCGAGCGCCGCTATTGTCCCGGCCGTCTACGCCGAGCTGTTCCCCACGTCCATCCGCACCGTCGGCGTCGGCGTGCCGTACTCCATCTGTGTGGCCGCTTTCGGCGGGACCGCCCCGTACCTGCAGCAGTGGCTGGGGACGACCCTGGGCGCGCCACAGGTGTTCAACGTGTACGCGGTGGTGCTGCTGGCCATCAGCGCAGCGTTTGTCTTCACCATCCCTGAGACGAAGGGCAAGGACCTTACGCACTAGCTCCTTCCCTCAGGCAGCGTCACCATTCGCTGCACACAGGAACGAGGCCAGAACCTTTGCCTCGGTGGGCGTCAGGAAGAGTTCAAAGGGCTTGATCTGGCCAGCGACTTCGAGGGTGAGCCTGAAGCCCTCCGACCCCACGCTGGGGCGGGCAAACCAGTTCTCCAGGATCTGCGGCATGTCCTGGCCTATCAGGATGGAGCACCCCTCCATGTCCCAAGGGGAGCCGGATTCGATCAGTGCCTGGTGTTCACCACAAATGTGGGCCCGGCGATGAGTGGCAGCCGGGTGGCTTCCCGCAGTGAAGGCGGAGCCGGGATTCGTACACCGAAGCACTGAACAAGTAACCATGCACCTGACGGTAGCGAGTGGAGATTGGGGGAATCCTGTGTGGTCCACTTGGAATTTCCTTGGAGCCAAACGGCACGGCGCTTACTCCTGCTGCAACTGGAAAACCAGAGGGTTTTTCCCCCTAAAATGCGGGGTTTAAAAGGGTAGGCGCGGCCCTAGCGCAGCGCCAAAATCCGGGTGCAGGATTGAACGTACCGGATCACAAACACTCAGACGGATCCGACGTTAAGCCCCCCGCCTCGGACGGGGCCGCTGATTAAAAAAATGGGACGGGCAGGCTGCGGCCGTCACGCTGATCAACCACGAGCTTGTTCAGCCGCGTCGGCCTCAACCTGTCCAAAAATGGTGAATCGCATCCTTACAGGAGCACAAAAAATGTCCATCACTCCAACTATGAAAACCCGTTCAACCCGGGCAAAGATCGCCCTGGTTCCGGTCCTTTCATTCGGTCTGCTCGCGGGTGCCGCGGCTGTCGCCGCCCCGGCTGCAGCCCATGACGACCGCGACCGCGACCACCGACACGGCTGCAACGTCCAACCTTTGAAACCGACCGATGCACGCGGCGATTGGGTGAACTTCCCGATCAGCGTGAAATGCGATGACGGAAGAAAGGTCGTCCACATCCAGCAGAAGCGCTATGAAAAGGATCGCGGTCGCGACACAAGGCTGCACGATGGCAACCACGACGCATTCCACATCTATGTGCACCGCGCCGACCGCAAGGAGGTCAAAGACAGGTACGACCAGGTGAGCCGTAGGCTTGACCGCCGTGGCCCGGAAGAGGTTTACCACGAGATCAGGTTCGCTGTGGATAAAGGACATGGCCGGCTTGAGTGGTCCGGATGGGTAAAGAGCGAGACATTGACGGGCGTCAACTCGCATCATTAGTGAATAGAAGGACCCTCATACGGGAGCCAGGGGCACAAGCCCCTGGCTCCTTATTTGTGCCACGGTTCGTCTTTGTAACGAGGTTCGTCATTGGTTGGAGGACGGCCTGGGGTTGGAACGCCCCCTTGACTCGCCGCCCCACCCTTCCCTACACTTTTCATAAAGCAGAATCTAAATTCCACAAAGCGGAAACCGTTGAAGGGCCGGGGAAGCGCGGGAAGATAGATCAAAGCCCTCCCCGGAAGGACCTACGATGACGTACACAGTGAACTGCTCCATCCTCCTCACGGAGCTGCCCCTGCTTGAGCGCCCGGCAGCCGCAAAGGCAGCGGGTTTTGACGCTGTCGAGTTCTGGTGGCCGTTTGAGTCCTCCGTTCCCGCCGACGCCCAGGTCACCGCATTCGAGAACGCCATCAAGGACGCCGGTGTTCAGCTGACAGGCCTGAACTTCAACGCCGGCAACATGCCCGGAGGTGACCGCGGCCTGGTTTCCTGGAAGGGACGCTGCTCCGAATTCAAGGACAACATCGACGTCGTGGCCGGCATCGGCGAGCGCCTGGGCTGCAAGGCCTTCAACGCCCTCTACGGCAACCGGCAGGACGAATTCAGCCCCGAAGAGCAGGACGAGCTGGCCGCCAGGAACCTGGCAGCTGCAGCAGAAGGCGTCGCCCGCATCGGCGGCACCGTCCTCCTCGAACCCGTCAGCGGCGCACCCAAGTATCCGCTCCTCACCGCTGACGACGCACTCAAGGTCATCGCCCGCGTCAAGGCCGAGTCAGGCGCCACCAACGTCAAGCTCCTCGCCGACTTCTACCACCTGGCAGTCAACGGCGACGACGTCGAGTCCGTCATCCAAAACCACGCCAAGGACTTCGGCCACATCCAGATCGCCGACAACCCCGGCCGCGGCGCACCCGGCACCGGAGAGCTTCCCCTCGGCGAGTGGATCGCCCGCAGCCGCGAACTCGGCTACGACGGCTACATCGGCCTCGAATACAAGGAACCGCAGGAAACGGCCTTCAGCTGGGCAATCCGCCAGCGCGTCAGCCAGTAATCCCCACCCCGCCCAACTGAGTAGCAGTAGATGTCGTTTAGAGCCCTCAAAACGACATCTACTGCGACCTAGTTGGGTAACCCCACACAGACTTCAGAAAAGAGAACCATCATGAGCAACGTTGCAGTCATCGGACTCGGAATCATGGGCCTGCCCATGGCCATCAACCTGGTCAAGGCCGGCCACACCGTCACCGGCTTCAACCGCAGCCAGGACAAGATCGACAAGCTGGTCTCCGAAGGCGGCAAGGGCGCCACGAGCATCACCGACGCCGTGAAGGACGCCGACGTCGTCATCACCATGGTGCCGGACTCCCCCGACGTTGAGGGCGTGGTCAGCGGCAAGGACGGCGTCTTCGCCAACGCCAAGAAAGGCACGCTCTGGATCGATGCCTCCAGCATCCGCCCCGACGTCGCCAAGCGGCTCAGCGACGACGCCCGCGAAGCCGGCATCCGCCCCCTCGACGCACCGGTCTCCGGCGGCGAACAGGGCGCCATCGACGCCGTCCTCTCCATCATGGTGGGCGGCGAGAAGGAAGACTTCGACGCAGCGTCGGACGTCCTGAACGCCGTCGGCAAAACCATCGTCCACGTCGGCCCCTCCGGCTCCGGCCAGACCGTCAAGGCAGCCAACCAGCTGATCGTCGCCGTCAACATCCAGGTCCTCGGCGAGGCCATCGCCTTCCTCGAGGCCTACGGCGTGGACACCGACGCCGCCCTCAAGGTCCTCGGCGGCGGCCTTGCCGGCTCCAAGGTCCTGGACCAGAAGGGCCAGAAGATGCTGGACCGCAACTTCGACCCCGGCTTCCGCCTCGCCCTGCACCACAAGGACCTGGGCATCGTCACCTCCGCCGCCCGTGAAGCCAACGTCGCCGTCCCCCTCGGCGCCGTCGTCGCACAGCTCGTCGCCGCCACCGTCAACCAGGGCGACGGCGCACTGGACCACTCCGGACTCTTCAAGCAGGTCCTGCAGCTCTCCGGCCGCGAGTAGGTTTCGACAAGCTCAGCCCCCAGTGCCCCCTCCCAAAAGGGGGCACATTGACACGGACACGCCGGCCGCCGTCGTAAATTACGACGCCGACTCCCCCAAAGTGCCCCGCGACGGCTCGCCGGGCTACTTCAGCACACCCAAAAACAGGTTTCAGCAGGCTCAACCACCGGGCCCAACCAAAAGCTTTCAAGGAGCACACCATGAGCAAGATGCGTACCGTTGATGCAGCGGTTGCCATCCTGGAAAAGGAAGGCGCCATCGAGGCGTTCGGCCTGCCAGGCGCGGCAATCAACCCCTTCTACTCCGCCATGCGGGAACACGGCGGCATCCGCCACACCTTGGCCCGCCACGTTGAAGGCGCCAGCCACATGGCTGATGGCTTCAGCCGCGCCAAGGACGGCAACATCGGCATCTGCATCGGCACCTCCGGCCCCGCCGGCACCGACATGATCACCGGCCTCTACGCCGCCTGGGCAGATTCCATCCCCATGCTCTGCATCACCGGCCAGGCCCCGGTTGCCAAGCTGCACAAGGAAGACTTCCAGGCCGTGGACATCGAGTCCATCGCCAAGCCCGTCACCAAGATGGCCATGACCATCCTGGAGCCCGGCCAGGTTCCCGGCGCGTTCCAGAAGGCCTTTCAGCTGATGCGCTCCGGCCGCCCCGGCCCGGTCCTGCTGGACCTGCCCATCGACGTGCAGCTGGCCGAGATCGAATTCGACATCGACACCTACGAGCCGCTGCCCATCGAAAAGCCCAAGGCCTCCCGCAAGCAGTTGGAAAAGGCCCTGGACATGCTGACCGCAGCAAGCCACCCGCTGATCGTGGCCGGCGGCGGCATCATCAACGCCGGCGCGTCCGCGCAGCTGGTGGAACTGGCCGAGATCCTCAACGTTCCGGTGATCCCCACGCTGATGGGCTGGGGCACCATCCCGGACGACCACCAGCTCATGGCCGGCATGGTGGGCCTGCAGACCTCGCACCGCTACGGCAACGAGAACTACCTGCAGAGCGACTTCGTGATCGGCATCGGCAACCGCTGGGCCAACCGCCACACCGGCGGCCTGGAGACCTACACGGCAGGCCGGAAGTTCGTGCACATCGACATCGAGCCCACGCAGATCGGCCGCGTGTTCTCGCCGGACCTGGGCATCGCGTCCGACGCCGGCGCGGCGCTGGCCGGGCTGGTTGAGCTCGCCAGGGAGCGCAAGGCGGCAGGGTCCCTGCCGGACTACAGCGCCTGGGTTGCCGAATGCCAGGACCGCAAGGCCTCCCTGCACCGCAAGACCCACTTCGAGAACATCCCCATCAAGCCGCAGCGCGTGTACGAGGAGATGAACAAGTCCTTCGGCCGTGACACCATCTACGTGTCCACCATCGGCCTGTCGCAGATCGCCGGCGCCCAGATGCTGCACGTGTTCGGTCCGCGCAAGTGGATCAACGCCGGCCAGGCCGGCCCCCTGGGCTGGACCGCCCCGGCAGCGCTCGGCGTTGTGCGCGGCAAGCCGGACGAGACCGTGGTTGCCCTCTCCGGCGACTACGACTTCCAGTTCATGATCGAGGAACTGGCCGTGGGTGCCCAGTTCAACCTCCCGTACATCCACGTGGTGGTGAACAACTCCTACCTGGGCCTGATCCGCCAGTCGCAGCGCGGCTTCAAGATGGAGCAGAACGTGTCCCTGGCGTTCGAAAACGTCAACAGCGCGGACTTGTCCGAAACCGCACGCGGGTACGGCGTGGACCACCTGAAGGTGGCCGAGGGACTGGGCTGCAAGGCCGTGCGCGTGGAGGACCCCAACGACCTCGCTGCCGCGTTCGACAAGGCCAAGGCGCTGATGGGCGAGTTCCAGGTTCCCGTGGTGGTTGAAGTGATCCTGGAAAAGATCACCAACATCTCCATGGGTGTGGAAATCAACGCCGTGAACGAGTTCGAGGAACTGGCTGAGACGGCCGCCGACTCCCCCACCGCCATCCTGGCCCTGCAGGCCTAGACCAGAAAAGACAGCACTGCCATGCGCATCGTCATTGCCCCGGACAAGTTCAAGGGATCGCTCTCCGCCCCGGACGTCTGCACGCACCTGGAAAAGGGACTGCAGCGTGGCGCCGGCGGCAACCTTGACGTCGTCCGGATTCCGGTGGCCGACGGCGGCGAGGGCACCCTCGACGCCGCCGTCGGCTCCGGCTTCACCCGCCGCACGGCAACGGTGAGCGGCCCCACCGGCCAGCCGGTGCGCGCGGACTTCGCCGTCCGGGACCACGAGGCCGTCATCGAGATGGCCACCGCCTCCGGGCTGGCGCTGGTGCCACAGGTGGCCCGCGGCGGAAAGCCAACGTCCGCGGATGCCACGACGGCCAGCAGCCTGGGCACCGGCCAGCTGATCCGCGCTGCCCTGGACGCCGGTTGCCGCCGGATCGTGTTGGGCGTGGGCGGCAGTGCGAACACCGACGGCGGTGCGGGGCTCCTGCAGGGGCTCGGCGCACGGTTCCTGGACGCAAGGAACAACGAACTGCCGCCGGGCGGTGCTGCGCTGGCAAACCTGCACAGCATCGACTTCACCCACTTTGAACCCCGTCTGGTGGACACACGCTTTGTGCTGGCGTCCGACGTCGACAATCCCCTGCTGGGCGCCCAGGGCGCCGCGGCGGTTTTCGGCCCGCAGAAGGGCGCCACACAACAGGACGTCGACATGATCGACGCCGCCCTGGCCAGGTTTGTCGAAGTCCTGGCCAGGGAAATCGGATTCCGCGCCGTCAAGGCAGCGGAGGCTCCCGGTGCCGGGGCGGCCGGCGGGGTTGGCTTCGCAGCCATCGCCGCCCTGGCCGCCACCCGGCGCCCGGGAATCGACGTGGTCCTCGGATTCACGGGACTCGCCGAACGCCTGGCCGGAGCCGACCTGGTGATTACCGGGGAAGGCAGCCTGGACGAGCAGAGCCTGCTGGGCAAGACCCCCATGGGTGTGGCCCGGGCAGCCGCCGCGCAGGGCGTTCCGGTCATCGCCGTCTGCGGCCGCACCACGCTGGCGGAAGAGCAGGCGGTCGCCGCCGGGTTCGAGGAGATTTACGCTTTGACAGAGCTCGAAAGCAATGTAGACAGGTGCATAGCAGAGGCCGGACAGCTTCTGGAGCAGCTGGGCACCCAGATCAGCGGGAGGTTGGCGGCCGAAAGGCCCGCCCGCACCGCAAGTACCAAGGAGGACCTCCATGTCTGAAGACCGTTACGACCTGGTCATCCGGGGCCGGCGCATCATGACCACCGCCGGAATCGCCCCGCGCGAGGTGGGCGTCCGCGGCGGCAAGATCGTTGCGCTCGAGCCGCTGGGCAACGGCCTGGCCGGCACCGAAATCATCGAACTCGCCGACGACGAAACCCTGCTTCCCGGCCTGGTGGACACCCACGTCCACGTCAACGAGCCCGGCCGCACCGAGTGGGAGGGCTTCGCCTCCGCCACCCGCGCCGCCGCAGCCGGCGGCGTCACCACCATCATCGACATGCCGCTGAACTCCGTGCCGCCCACCACCACGGTGGAGAACCTCAAACTCAAGCGTGAGGTGGCTGAGGACCAGGCGTTCATCGACGTCGGGTTCTGGGGCGGCGCCATCCCCGGCAACAAGGCCGACCTGCGCCCCCTGCACGACGACGGCGTGTTCGGCTTCAAGTGCTTCCTCCTGCACTCGGGCGTGGACGAGTTCCCGCACCTGGACGCGGACGAGATGGAGGAGGACATGGCCGAGCTGAAGTCCTTCGATTCCCTCATGATCGTCCACGCCGAGGACTCGCACGCCATCGACCGCGCACCCCACCCCGGCGGCGACCACTACTCCACGTTCCTGGCCTCCCGCCCGCGCGGCGCCGAGAACAAGGCCATCGCCGAGGTCATCGAACGGGCCCGCTGGACCGGTGCGCGTGCGCACATCCTGCACCTGTCGTCGTCGGACGCGCTGCCCATGATCGCCTCCGCCAAGCGCGACGGCGTCAAGCTCACCGTGGAGACGTGCCCGCACTACCTGACGCTGATGGCCGAGGAAATCCCCGACGGCGCCACCGCGTACAAGTGCTGCCCGCCCATCCGCGAGGCCTCCAACCGGGAGCTGCTGTGGCAGGGCCTGCAGGACGGCACCATCGACTGCATCGTTTCGGACCACTCCCCCTCCACGCTGGACCTGAAGGACCTGGAAAACGGTGACTTCGCCGTGGCCTGGGGCGGGGTCTCCTCGCTGCAGCTGGGCCTGTCCCTGATCTGGAGCGAAGCCCGGCACCGCGGCATCCCGCTGGAGCAGGTTGTCAGCTGGATGGCGGAAAAGCCCGCCAACCTGGCCCGGCTCACCAACAAGGGCCAGCTGGCGCTGGGCTACGACGCCGACTTCGCGGTGTTCGCGCCGGATGAGGCCTTCGTGGTGGACGTCTCCAAGCTCAAGCACAAGAACCCCATCACCCCGTACGACGGCAAGGCGCTCTCCGGAGTGGTCCGCAAGACGTTCCTGCGCGGCGCCGTGGTGGACGGCCAGACCCCCACGGGCAAGCTGATCCGCCGCGGCGGAGTGTAAGGACGCGCCATGGCAGTGGAAGTCCACCATCCGCGGACGGCTTACCGTCCGCGGCTGGCCCAGCCCAAAGCTGCCGCCCGCGGCCTCGCCGTGTGGGTGGTTCCCGGGGAGGGCACCAGCCCGGAACTCCTTGCCCGCGCCGCCCAACTGGTCCTTGCCAGGGCCCTGCAGACTGCTCCGGAGACGGAAGTCCATTGGCCTGCTGCCGGAGCTCCCACGTCCGGGGTCTCCGCCTCGGCGGAAGGAGCCGCAGACGACTCCTCTCAGCCTTCCTCCGCAGCGGAGAACCCCAGCGCCGCCTCTC
>NZ_JARHXQ010000368.1:0-9457 GCF_029222765.1 Arthrobacter sp. Cr_A7
TTCCGGGCCTGCTGCTTAGGCTTTTGCCAGGACCGCGTGGGCGGGCGCCTGGCCGGGAACCTCAACCGGGATGCCCGGCTCGCCGCGGCCGTACAGCCAGTCGTTGTACTGGAAGTTGTTGTCGCCACGGCTCTTGAACAGCATGTTCCGCAGCACCCGGGCCACACCGTCCACATGCCAGGACTCGCCCCAGATCCGGGCGGTCCGCTGGACCCGGGCAGTCCTGGCGGCGCGGGCCTCGTTGAAATCGCGGAAGGCAGTCTCCCACGCACCTGCGTCAATGCCGTCGGCGGTGAAGACGCTGCCGCGGGTGGTGTCCTGCAGGACCGCTGCATCCTCGAGGGCCTGGCATGCACCCTGCGCCAGGTACTGGAGCATCGGGTGCGCGGCGTCCCCGATGAGTGCCATCCGGCCGGCAACCCAGTTTTCGATCGGATCCCGGTCATACATCGGCCAGCGGATGCCGGTGGCCAAATTCTTCAGGGCTTCCTGCACGGCGGGGACGCAGCCGGCATAGGCGGCCTCAAGCTCGTCAACGCCCCCGTACTGTTCTTCACCCCGTTCAAAGGAGGCGGACTTGAAGACCGCCACGGTGTTCAGCAGCTCGCCCTTGCGCAGCGGGTACTGGACAAGGTGGCAGTTCGGCCCGAGGTAGACAATGACGTCCTCGAGGTCCGCGGCGGGGGTCTCGGACGTGATGGGCACGGTTCCGCGGTAGGCAACGTAGGCCGACGAGACGGGACCGTCATTGGCCACGGTGCCACGGAGGGTGGACTTCAGGCCGTCTGCTGCCAGGACTGCGTTTGCCTCGTACACTGCGCCGGCGGCGGTGTAGGCCCGGGCCTTGCCGCCGTCGGTCTCCACCTTCTGTACCAGGACGTCGTTGACCAGGGTGACGCCGGCTGCCTGGCAGGCTTCGAGCAGGATCCGGTGCAGGTCGCTGCGGTGGATCACCACGTAGGGGGCTCCGTAGCGCTCCTCGAATTCACCGCCCAGGGTCTGGCGGGTCAGTTCCTCGCCGGTGACGGCGTCGCGGAACACCAGGTGCTTGGGCTGCACGCCGATCTCCAGGGCCTTCTCCAGCAGGCCCCAGCGCTTGAGCACCCGGGAGGCGTTGGGTGCCATCTGGAGTCCGGCGCCAACTTCGCCGAAGGCGGGGGCCACCTCCACCAGGGTGACGTCGGCGCCGTTCTCCTTCAAGGCGAGCGCCCCGGCAAGCCCGGCCATGCCGCCGCCCACTACCAGGACATCGGTGGACGCTTTGATGTTGGTCATTGTGAAACTCCTACTGCTTTGGTGGTCGATGCGATTTTGGTGCCGATGATTCCGAGCAGCACGGCTGCTGCGGCGGCTGCCCCGGCAAATGCCAGGAAGTTTGAGTTGACGCCCAGGCCCGCTGCGAGCAGCAGCCCGCCCACCTGCGGAGCGGCGACGGCGCCGATCCGGCCGACGCCGAGTGCCCAGCCGAGTGCCGTGCCCCGCAGGTGCGCCGGATAGTGGCTGGCCACCGCGGCGATGATGAGGCATTGGGTGCCGTGCGTTCCCACCCCGGCGAGCACCAGCATGAGATAGACGACGGCGACCGGCGGCCCCGTGACCAGGACCAGCAGTCCGGCGGCGGCGACGGCGGCTGCCGCGATGGCCGTGGGTATGGGTCCGAAGCGGGTGCCCGCCCAGGCGGTGATCACCGAACCGGCCACCGCTCCGAGGTTCAGCGCCAGCGCGAACGTCAGGGCGGAGCCCAGGTTGTAGCCCGCAAGCTGCATGAGGTTCGGCAGCCACGTCCCCAGCCCGTACCAGGCGAACAGCGTCACGAGCGTCGCGATGGCATACAGCACGCTCATGCCGATGAACGGTGCACGGAGCAGGGATCCGAAACCGACGGGCTCCTTCCCGGCACCGTTCCCGGCGGTTCCGGTTTCCCCGGCTACGCCAGTTACCGCCGGCGGCAGTGTCTCCGGCAGGTAGCGCAGGCCCAGCGGAATGACCACCACCAGCGCGAGGACGGCCACCAGGAACATGATGGGCCAGCCGAAGGCGGGAATGAGCGGGATGCCCACCAGGGCCGCGATGGAACCGCCGATGGGGACACCGGACATCATGAGGGTGGCGATGGTGGACCGCCACTTTGCCGGCACCAGTTCAGCCACCAGCGCGTTGGCGGAAGGCACCAGGCCGCCCAGTCCTATTCCGGCGAGCAGCCGCAGGCCGCCGAACACCGGAGCGTTCGGGGCGAAGGCGCACAGGATGGTGAACACGGAGAAAACCACCGCGCACCCGAGGATGGTCCGCCGCCGGCCCCAGCTGTCGGACATCCGGCCGGCGAAGATTGCACCGATCATCATGCCGATGAAGGCCATGGACCCGACGGTCCCCGCCGTGGCTTTGGTCAGGCCCCAATCGGTGTCATTGATCAGGGATCCCTGCACTGTCCCGTAGACGATGAGGTCGTAGCCGTCGAAGACGACCAACAGCCAGCAGACCAGGACGGCCATGACGGAACGCCTGGGAAACGCGGCCGGCCCGGAGCCTGCAGTCCCGGGACCCGTGCCGGCGGGTATGGTGCCCGCAGATGGGCGCTGCGGCACTGCAGCGGAAGGTGTGTGATTCATCCCACTACTGTGCTGGCCGCTCCCCCGCACCGCCTATAAGATTCTGGTATGCAGAATCTTCCGGCCCGCCGGATGCCCACGTACCCCATCGAGGCCGTGGACAACGCCCTGCAGCTCCTCCAGCTCCTGCGCGACGTCGGCAGCCTCCGGCTCAAGGACGCCGCCGAAGAACTGAAAGTGGCGCCGTCCACCGCCCACCGGCTGCTGGCCATGCTGGTGTACCGGGGGTTTGCGGTGCAGGACGAAACGCGGCGTTACGTTCCCGGTCCGGCGATGGGCGCAGGCCCGGCGGGCGTCAACTGGACCCGGCCGTTGCGTGAACTGGCCCAGCCGCATATGGAGCTGCTCAGCTCCCGGACCAGCGAAACCGTGAACCTGATGATCAGGGTGGGAACCAAGGTGCGTTTCCTGGACACCGTTGAAGGCACCAACACGCTGCGGGTGGGCGACCGCCAGGGAACAGTTATGCCGGCCAACAAGGCCTCGGGCGGGAAGGCGATGCTGGCCGAACTGGATCCGGCAATGCTCGAACAGCTGTTCCGCAGCCCCAACGCCGAAATCGGCGGCGACAACATTCCGGATGACGAATACCCCGGCTTCCTGCGCGAACTGGAAACCATCCGCAGCAACGGGTTCGCGGCGAACTTCGAGGGCACCGAGGAAGGGATCAGCGCATTCGGTGTAGCCCTCCATAACGGCCGGGGCAATGTGGTGGGCGCCATCAGCGTCGCAACCCCGGTGGCCAGGTTCCGCCGCCTGTTCGATGCCGGCCTCGTTGCGGTGATGATGGAAACCCGGAGGCAGCTGGAGATCGACATCGCGGCCAATCCGGTGGACCCCGCCGCCCGGACCTAAGCAGGTCCCGTCCCCACATCAATTTCTGCAGACCAGAATTAGATGGGGATCACACTCCGCTCTCCTTAGTGTCGAATGCACGCCGCAACCAGTCCGCATGCAAGGAGAAGGCCACCGTGTCCATCAGCGCTGAAAACCACACGCACGAGTCCGTAGCCCAGGGAATGTCCCTTCCGGACCCCACTCCCGAAGAGGCTGCCCAGCTTGAGCAGCTCTACAAGGACTTCGACAGGGAAAACCTGATCCCCTTGTGGAAGGAGATCGCGGACCTGATGCCGATGGTCCCGTCGCCAAAGGCTGTGCCCCATGTGTGGCGGTGGAGCGACCTATACCCGCTTGCAGCCCGCGCCGGTGACCTGGTGCCCGTGGGCCGGGGCGGGGAACGCCGGGCCATTGCCCTCGCCAACCCGGGCCTGGGCAACACCCCCTACGCAACCCCCACGCTGTGGGCCGCCATCCAGTACCTCGGCGCCCATGAGACCGCCCCCGAGCACCGGCACTCGCAGAACGCCTTCCGCTTCGTCGCCGAGGGCGAAGGCGTGTGGACCGTGGTGAACGGGGACCCGGTGGCCATGCGCCGCGGGGACTTCCTGCTGACGCCAGGCTGGAACTTCCACGGCCACCACAACGACACGGACCAGCCGATGGCGTGGATCGACGGCCTGGACATCCCGTTCGTCCACTACACGGACGCCGGGTTCTTCGAGTTCGGCACGGAGCGGGTCACTGACGAAGCCACCCCGGACATCTCCCGCTCCGAACGCCTCTGGGCCCACCCCGGCCTGCGCCCGCTCTCCGGCCTGGATGACACCACCAACTCGCCCATCGCCGCCTACCGGTGGGAGCACACGGACGCCGCGCTCCGTGAACAGCTCCTGCTGGAGGACGAGGGTCACCCCGCCACCGTGTCCCAGGGCCACGCCGCCGTCCGCTTCACCAACCCGACCACCGGCGGGGATGTGATGCCCACCATCCGCGCCGAGTTCCACCGCCTGCGCGCCGGCGCCGCCACCGAACCCCTCCGCGAGGTGGGGTCCAGCGTCTGGCAGGTCTTCGAAGGCACGGGCACCGTGGTGCTCAACCGTGAACCCAAAAACCTGGCCAAGGGCGACCTGTTCGTCGTCCCCTCCTGGCAGGAATGGTCCCTGCAGGCCGGCACCGAATTCGACCTCTTCCGCTTCAGCGACGCCCCCATCTTTGAACGCCTGAACTTCAACCGCACCTACACCGAAGGACGCACCAAGTAATGAGACTCCTCACCCTCCGCACTTCCGAAGGCACGACGGCGGTCCGCCAGGACGGCGACACCCTCACCGAAATTTCCGGGTTCGTCGACGTCGGCGCCCTGCTGCAGGACCCCGCCTGGGAAAGCACGGCGAAGGCCGCCAGCGGCGCAAGGCACGCCCTCGACGGCGCCGACCTCGCCGCCGTCGTGCCCTCCCCCGGGAAGATCATCTGCGTGGGCCACAACTACCGCAACCACATCAAGGAAATGGGCCGCGAAGTCCCCGAATACCCCACCCTGTTCGCCAAGTACGCCGAATCCCTGATCGGGCCCAACGACGACCTGGCCCTCCCGCAGGAATCAGACACCGTGGACTGGGAAGCCGAACTCGCCGTCGTCATCGGCAAGCAGGGCCGCCGCATCAGCGAAGCCGACGCCGCGGACCACATCGCCGGCTACGCCGTCCTGAACGACATCAGCATGCGGGACTACCAGTTCCGCACCATCCAGTGGCTGCAGGGAAAGACCTGGGAGAAGTCCACCCCGTTCGGCCCCGCCCTGGTCACCAAGGACGAATTCACCCCCGGCCCGCTCATGACCTCCGCGGTGGACGGCGACGTCCAGCAGTCCACCCCCACCTCGGACCTGGTGTTCACCCCCGAATTCCTGGTGTCCTACATCTCCACCATCATCACGCTGAACCCCGGCGACGTCATCGCCACCGGCACCCCCGGCGGCGTGGGGCACGCACAGGACCCCAAGCGCTACCTGCAGGAAGGCCAGGTCCTGGTCACCACGATCGATGGACTGGGACAGCTGACCAACCGCGTGGTCAAGGAAGCCTGATGGCAGCCCGCCACGACCAGACGAAGGACCCGGCGCTCCTGGACGCACTGCTCCAGGTGCGCCGGGGCACCGCGTTCTTCGCCCGCAAGCTCAACGAGCTTTCCGACGCGGACCTGGACGGCGCATCGCTGCTGCCGGGCTGGACACGCCGGCACGTCGTGGCACATGTGGGCTACAACGCGCGGGCCATCGCACGGCTGATCGAATGGGCCGCCACCGGCATCGAAACTCCAATGTATGCCTCCCCGGAGGCCCGGAACCACGAGATCGATTTTGGCTCCACACTCAGCCCCATCGCGCTGCGGAACCTCTTCGACCACTCCGCCATCCACCTGAACGTTGAATGGCGCGACCTGCCCGCCGACGCCTGGCACAACAAGGTCAAAACAGCCCAGGGAAGGGTTGTTCCTGCCGAGGAAACCGTCTGGATGCGCACCCGCGAAGTCTGGCTCCACGCCGTCGACCTGGACAACGGCGCCTCCTTCGCCGAGATCCCGGAACCCGTCCTGGCACGGATCCTCAAGGACGTCACCGGAGCCTGGGCCACCCGCGGCACCGACCAGGGCCTGAGGGTGGAAGTCGCCGGACAGCCCGCCGCACTGTTGTTCGGGGATGCCGCGTCCGCCTCACCCTTGGTGGTCTCCGGCCCCCTCGCCGCCATCGCGCAGTGGGCCACCGGCCGCGGCACAGCCGGGACCTCCGCTTGGCACAACGGCGGCCCGGTCACACCGGCGCCCGCGGCACCTGCTTGGATCTGAGCTGCGTGCTCTGACCTGCTTGCTCTGACCTGCGGTTTTTCGACCCCAGGTACGGAACCCGGTTCCTCGGAACGCCGACCAAAGAACGGCCGCCCGAGTTGGACCGGGTTCCATATTTAAGGCCCTCCGCGCTGGATACCATGATGTGACCGGACAGAGCCGTCCGGACGGATCGAGCGCAAAAGGAACCCCATGGCCGCGGTTACGGTGGACGACATCCTCTCGGATCTCCCCCTGGGTTTCGCCAGCCTCATCCTGCGGCCCGGCCCGGCCGGCGCTGCCATCGAACGGTTCCTGATCCTGGACGCCGACGATGAAACCGCCGACGCCGGCGGGGCCTTTGTCCTCCTGATCGGCGTGCGGGGCCGGTCCGCGTTGCCCGCGCTCCGCAGGCTCCTGCGGAACCCGCCGCCGGTGGTTGCCGTCAAAGGCAGCCGCGAAGACCTCGCCGAAGCCGAAGAACTGCTCCACGCCGCGGGTACCGGGCTGCTCCTGGTGGATCCGGGCGCCGACTGGGACCGGCTGCTGTCCATCGCCAAGGACCGCATCCAGCCGCCCAGCTACCAGAGCGAAGTCCTCACGCTGCTGGAAGAGGACCTTTTTGCCATCGCCCAGACCACGGCCCGGCTGACCTCAAGCCACGTGGTCATCGAGGATGCCGCCAACAAGGTCCTGGCCTACTCCACCGTCTCCAACGACATCGACGAGCTGCGGAAAGCCTCCATCCTGGCACGGCGCGGGCCGCGGAAATACGAGCTGCTGCTCAAAGACCTTGGCGCCTACCGCGAACTTCACCGCACCCGGCTGCCGGTCCGTGTTCCGGCACGCCCGCAGGACGGGCTGCGGGAACGGGTTGCCATCACGCTCTTCGCCGGTGAGCGCATCATGGGCTACATCTGGCTGCAGGAAACCGGGGACGGCTTCGGGCAGGACGTCGACTATGTCCTCACCGGGTCCGCCGCCCGCGTTTCGGCCGAGCTGATCCGCTACCGCAACCAGCAATCGGTGCACATGCGCGAAGACCGGATTGTCCGGATCCTGTCCGGTCCGGCCGAGGCGGCAGCCAGCGCCCACAGCGAAAAGATCCCGGCGGAGCACCCGGCCGCGCTGATCCTGATCGGCATGTCCGACGCCCAATCCCAGGCCGACGACGCCGCACTCAAGCACGGCGAACTGGCCAACCTCGCCTCCATCCACGCCGCTGCCTACAAGGCGTCCGCCGTCGTCGGGCAGTTCAACGGGGACACCGCCGTCATCGTCCCGGGCCTGCAGTCGGCAGCCGTGGAACCGGGGCTGCGCACGCTTGCCGAGGCGATCGTCCGCGACGCCCGCAAGCATCTGGGCATCAGTCCGTTCGCGGCCATCAGCCCCGTGGTGCCGAACCTGCTCACCATCCACTCGGCCACCCGCATCACCGAGGCCCTGCTGGCCTGCGTTGCCACGTCACCGGACGCCGCCGTGGCAACCGTGGACGACTTCGAAGGCGAAATCCTGTTCCGCGAAGCCGTCACGAACTTCACCTCCTCGCCCTTCCGCCACCGCAGCCTGGCGGCGCTGCTCCAGGGGGACGCCGAACTCGCCGAAACCCTGCGGGTGTACTTCGACGCGTCGTTCGACGTTGCCGAGTGCGCACGGCGCCTGGCCCTTCACAAAAACACCGTCTACTACCGCGTCAGCAAGGCCGCCCGCTCCACAGGCCTGGACTTCGGCAACCCGCGCGACGCGCTGGTGGCCATGCTCCACCTCCAGGAATGGGCCGCTGCGCACAACGATCGTTCAGGCAGGAAATGACCACACTTCTCGAAGCGCCGCCCCTGGGCCCGCTGCTCGATGACATCGTCCGCAGCCACCGCCCCCGGCAGGAGTCCGGCACTGTCCCCACCAACATCCCGTTCCTGGCGAACGTGCCTTTCGACAGCTTCGGGATAGCCGTTGCCACCACCGGCGGCGAAGTCTTCAGCTCCGGCGACGCGCACGTCCCCTTCTCCATCCAGAGCATCTCCAAGGTTTTTACGCTGGCCATGGCGCTCCAGGGGAGCAATCCGGGAAGCCTCTGGTCCCGGGTCCTGCGCGAACCGTCCGGAACGTCCTTCAACTCGCTGGTGCAGCTGGAGGTTGAGCACGGCATCCCGCGCAACCCCTTCATCAATGCAGGGGCCCTGGTGGTCACCGACCACCTGATGGAAGAAACGTCCGACGCCGCCACGCAGCTTCTGCGGTTCGTCACCGAACAGGCGGGGAACCGTCAGTCAGTTTCCGAAATGGCAGCTTCCGGAATGGCAGGGTCCGGGGCAGCGGGACCCTTTATCGACGAGGCTGCCGCGGCCAGCGAGCTGGCCCGCAGCAGCCGCAACCTCGCCCTGGCCCACTTCCTGAAGGACTTCGGCAACCTTCGGCGCCCGGCCGAAGCCGTGGTCCACAACTATGTCCGCCAGTGCTCCATCATGATGACCTGCGTTGAACTGGCCAGGGCCGGACTGTTCCTTGCCAACAACGGCCAGGGCACGCAAGGCACCGTCCTGTCCAGGAGCGAGGCGAAACGGATCGGGTCCATCATGCTCACCTGCGGCATGTACGACGCCGCCGGCGAGTTCGCCTACCGTGTGGGCCTGCCCGGCAAAAGCGGCGTGGGCGGCGGCGTCCTGGTCATCGTCCCGGGCCAATGCGCCATTTGCGTCTGGAGCCCGCGCCTGGACGCCAAGGGCAACTCCCTGGCCGGCACCGCCGCCCTTGCCGATCTTTCGGACCGCACCGGCTGGTCCGTCTTCTAGCGTTCCCCCGCTGCACTCCCCACAGCTTCTTTCCCCAACCAGCACGATCTTCTCCGTATCGAAAGGATCACCCATGCCCAACAACCCCAATGACGAGGTTGAGATTTCCCAGCTCTACGGCGGCCATGCGCATGCCTCTGAGTCGGCGTTGCATGCCGAGGACAAGGGTTACCACAAGAACCTCAAACCCCGGCAGATCCAGATGATCGCGATCGGCGGTGCGATCGGTACCGGCCTGTTCCTGGGCGCCGGCGGCCGCCTGAACGCCGCCGGCCCGTCGCTGGTCATCGCCTACGCGGTCTGCGGGTTCTTCGCGTTCCTGATCCTCCGCGCCCTGGGCGAACTGGTCCTGCACCGGCCCTCCTCGGGCTCCTTCGTCTCCTACGCCCG
>NZ_JARHXQ010000369.1:0-311 GCF_029222765.1 Arthrobacter sp. Cr_A7
TTCGCTCCCCCTCCGTCGCCTGGCTCAAAGAACTGGACGGGTCCCTGCGAACCCATTACCAAATTCAGCACGACCTTCTACTGATGACCGCGGACGTATTGGTTTAGCCAGCTTGAGAGCGGCCGCAGAAAGAGTGCTTTCGCGCCCTCCGTGGGGATTCTCAGGTCTCAGTGAGAGCGCTGTTGCGTTGAGCAAGGGTCAGGAAGATCCCTGTGTGGTCAAGGCCGCCGTCGCCCCGCGCGACCATATCCTCGAAAAGATCCTTGATTACCGTGCTCAGGGGTAGCTCCAGCTGTGCCGTTCCAGCCGCC
>NZ_JARHXQ010000036.1:0-5472 GCF_029222765.1 Arthrobacter sp. Cr_A7
ACGTCCCGCTGCCGGAACGTTCAGCTCCGGCAGGTACACCTTGGCCCCGGCGGCCATGAACTCCCGGCTCTTCGCGCGCATGCCTGAGGCCGCCTCGGCCAGGGCCGCCTGCGCCTCGGCAGACCCGTATTCGTCCCGGATGTCCTGGCTGATCCGCATGGAGCAGAACTTTGGCCCGCACATCGAGCAGAAGTGGGCAGTCTTGGCCGGTTCCGCGGGGAGCGTCTCGTCGTGGAAAGCTTCGGCCGTCACCGGGTCCAGGGACAGCGCAAACTGGTCCCGCCAGCGGAACTCGAAGCGTGCCTTGGACAGCGCGTCGTCCCGCTCGTGTGCCCCCGGGTGGCCCTTGGCAAGGTCGGCGGCGTGGGCGGCGATCTTGTACGTGATGACACCGGTTTTTACGTCGTCCTTGTTGGGCAGGCCCAGGTGTTCCTTCGGTGTGACGTAGCACAGCATGGCCGTGCCGTACCGGGCGATTTCCGTGGCGCCGATCGCTGACGTGATGTGGTCATAACCGGGAGCCACGTCAGTGACCAGCGGCCCCAGTGTGTAAAACGGTGCCCCCTTGCAGAGTTCCTGCTGCCGTTCGACGTTTTCCCGGACCAGGTGGAACGGAATGTGCCCCGGGCCCTCCACCATCACCTGCACGTCGTATTTCCAGGCCCGCTGGGTGAGCTCGGCCAGCGTGTCCAGCTCCGCGAACTGCGCGGCGTCATTGGCGTCCGCCGTAGCTCCCGGCCGCAGGCCGTCGCCGAGGGAAAACGCGACGTCGTACCTGGCGAAGATTTCACACAGCTCGTCGAAGTGTGTGTACAGGAAGTTTTCCTGGTGGTGGGCCAGGCACCAGCCCGCCATGATGGAGCCTCCCCGCGAGACGATGCCCGTGACCCGGTTGGCGGTCAGCGGAACATACCGGAGCAGGACGCCGGCGTGCACGGTCATGTAGTCCACACCCTGCTCGCACTGCTCGATCACGGTGTCGCGGAAAATCTCCCAGGTCAGCGCATTGGCTTCCCCGTTGACCTTTTCCAATGCCTGGTAGATGGGCACGGTGCCGATCGGGACGGGGGAGTTGCGGATGATCCACTCCCGGGTGGTGTGGATGTCATCGCCGGTGGACAGGTCCATCACGGTGTCGGCCCCCCACTGGGT
Organism: Arthrobacter sp. Cr_A7; assembly: GCF_029222765.1. Lineage (NCBI taxonomy): Bacteria > Bacillati > Actinomycetota > Actinomycetes > Micrococcales > Micrococcaceae > Arthrobacter > Arthrobacter sp. Cr_A7. The sequence goes on from NZ_JARHXQ010000036.1 coordinate 1,153, forward strand.
GGCCCACTGCAGCTTGTCCACTTCCTCGGCAATGGAGCTGGTGACGGCCGAATTGCCGATATTGGCATTGATCTTGACCAGGAAGGCCTTACCGATGATCATCGGCTCTGACTCGGGATGGTTGATGTTGTTGGGAATGATGGCCCGGCCGGCCGCGACTTCACTGCGGACCAGCTCAACGTCGCAGTTCTCGCGCAGCGCCACGAAGCGCATCTCGGGGGTGATGATGCCCTGCCTGGCGTAGTGCATCTGCGTTACCGTCTTGCCCTCGACGGCGCGGCGGGGCACCGGCTGGGCCCCCTGCCACTCGGCGGAGGCTGCGCCGCGGCGGACAGCCGAGCGGCCGTCGTCGAGCAGGTTCCGCTCCCTGCCGCCGTACGCTTCGGTGTCGCCCCGCGCCACGATCCATTCGGACCGGAAGGGGCTGAGGCCGCGAACCGGATCGCTGCCCGGTCCGGCCGTCCGGTAGGTCCGGAAGGGCCCGTTCGGTTCCCCGTTGGGGGAAGGCTCCAGGGCAATTTCCGTTACGGGTACCCGGATTCCCGACTCTGCGTCTTCGATGAACGCAAGCGAATGCGACGTCAGGGACTGGGTGACCTGGCCTTCCGCCGCCCCACCGGCCACGCTTTCGCGGGACTGATTCAGGGCAGGGTTCAACTGTTCATTGGGTGTATTCAAGGAATACTCACTTCCTTCGCCGGCATTACCCGGACAGGTTCAACGGTCGCAGGCTGCGTCAGCCCGATCTCAGCCCCTGCAGGGGCACCCGTGTGGTCAGGAAGAAAGCTACCACAGCCTTCCGGGAGGGGCTTGTCACATGGCCGGTGCTAGCCTGACTGGCGGGAAAAGGAGTCCAATACCGGAGATCATCGAATTCAGCGGCCCGGTGCTTGCCGGGCCGGACAGCGAGCGGCGGGGCCTGTGGTCCATTGACGGGCTGTTGACCTTCAAACGCCCGCAGCAGGTGCCGGACAAGGTGCTGGAGGGCTGGGTCCTGCCAGGTTTTGTGGATGCCCACTGCCACATCGGGCTCGGACCCGGCGGCCCGGTGGACGCTGCTGCCGCCGAAGACCAGGCCCGGGCAGACCTGGCGGCCGGCACCATGCTGGTCAGGGATGCCGGCTCCCCGGCCGACACCCGCTGGATGCAGGGCGGCCGGGACTTCCCGGTGCTGATCCGCGCTGGACGGCACGTTGCCCGGACCCGCCGATATCTTCGCGGTTTCGCCGACGAGGTGGAACCGGAAGGCCTTGTTGAAGCCGTTCGCAAGCAGGCCCGCGACGGTGACGGCTGGGTCAAGCTCGTGGGGGACTGGATCGACCGCGGCATTGGCGACCTGGCGCCGTCCTTTCCCTCCGCCGTCGTGCGGGACGCGGTACAGGCGGCGCATGACGAAGGCGCCCGGGTCACCGCCCACTGCTTCGCTGAGGACACCCTGGACCAGATGCTGGACGCTGGCATCGACTGCATCGAGCATGCCACCGGACTCCTGCCCCGGCATCTTCCCCGGTTCGCCGAACAGGGAGTGCCGATCGTCCCCACACTCATCAACATCGCGACGTTCCCGGACATCGCCGCCAAGGCCCGGCCCAAGTTTCCGCGGTACGCGGACCACATGCTGGCGCTGTGGGAGCGGCGGATGGAGCGGGTGGCGGAAGCTTACGAGGCCGGCGTGAGGATCTTCGCCGGTACGGACGCCGGCAGCGTCCTCAACCACGGAAGAATCGCGGACGAGATTTTGGCCCTGCATGAGGCCGGACTGCCTATGGCTGCTGCACTGGACGCAGCCTGCTGGTCAGCCCGGAAGTGGCTCGGTGCGGACGGCCTGCACGAGGGGGCGCGCGCCGACGTCGTCCTCTGCAGCGAGGATCCGCTGACGGTACCCCGGACGGTCAGCCAACTCGCCCATGTGGTGCTGGGAGGCCGCATCATCCGCTAAGGATATTTCCGGGCCGAAGCACTTGGAATAAATTGAAGCTTCAAGTAATTTTAACTGTGACAGGCCGCCCCATCGCGACGGCCGCCAGCACAGGGAGCGTTCAATGACTGCAGAAGCAACCAGCCAGGATCTTCTTCCTGCCGACCTCACCATGGGCACCGTCATGCTCAAGGTCGGCGACATGAAGGTCATGACCGATTACTACCAGCGCGCCCTTGGCCTTGAAGTGGTCGCCGAACAGGACGGCGGGCTGTACCTGGGCCGGCTGCAAAAGCCGCTGGTCCATCTTGCGCCCGCGCCCGGGCTGAACCTCCCGGGCAGGGGAGAAGCGGGCCTGTTCCACACGGCCCTGCTGTTCGAGGACCAGGCCTCCCTCGCGGCGACCATCGCCACCGCCGCCCAATACGAGCCGCGGTCCTTCGCCGGGAGCGCCGACCACCTGGTCAGCGAGGCCTTCTACTTCAACGACCCCGAAGGCAACGGCATAGAGCTCTACTGGGACCGGCCCCGCAGCAACTGGTCCTGGAACGGAACCGACGTGGTCATGGACAGCCTGGCCCTGCCGCCGCAGCGGTACCTTGAGCAGCACCTGACGGAGGATTCCCTGGAAGGGCAGCACAGGACAACCGCAGGAGTGGGCCACGTCCACCTCCAGGTGGGTGACGTGCAGTCCGCGCGCGATTTTTACGTCGGTGTCCTTGGGTTCGAAAAAACGGCCGGATGGCATGGGCAGGCCCTCTTCGTCTCCGCCGGCCGTTACCACCACCACATGGCCATGAATGTCTGGAACAGCCGCGGCGCGGGGCCGCGCAAGGACACGCTGGGCCTCGGTGAAGTCCTCATCGAGGTGCCCGCGGGTGACGACGTCGGCGCGCTGGCGGACCGCCTGAAGCTCGCCGGCGTGCGGGCCCACCACACCGGAGCCGAACTGCGGTTTGAAGACCCCTGGCGGAACAGCATCCGGGTAGCGGCACGCTGACCCGGGCGTTCCCGTACTAGGCTGAACCCGAACGGCCGGGCGGCAGGCATTGCTCCCGGCCGGCACCACCGTCAACGGAAGAAGGGTACTTCCCATGGGCTTCACCGAGATCTTTGTTGCCACCCATGACGCCGCGCTCAAGCGTGCCGGCGTCCTGGACGAAGGCGGCAGTGCACCCGCCGTCCAGGCCGTCCGCATCCCGGGGATCAGTGATTTCGAAGTTGAACAGCTGGGGGACCTCGCCGGAACTGCCGTGCACGCCGGCGGTGCCGACTATGAACTGACCATGGTGGACGTGTCCAGCGATTCGCTGCTGGCCGTCCCACCGGCCATGGTCCGCGCCCTGGCGGACCTGCTCTCGTATGAAACCGAAGGCGAAGGCAACATCCTTGATGATGTTGCCGCGCAGTGGGCAGCCCAGGACGACATGCCCTTCGGCGCAGACCAGGCGCGGACCTACGTGCAGCAGCTGGCTGAACTGGCCGGCAGCGTCGACGATTCGGAGCGGACGGGGCTCTACGTCTGGTCCGCCTGAGCGGCCCGCCCCCGGCCATCTTCCGGCCGCCGCTGTGTCAAGTCGAAATCCCGTCGCTGATCTGGCACAATAAACAGGTACTCGATCTGCGTGGCCCCTCTCTCCGCGTCCGGATCCTGTCCTTCGAACCCGCAAGTACGGCCCGCCCCACGGGTGCAGAAAGCCGGGTTCACCCCCTTTTTCTGAAACAGGAGTGACCACAAAAGTGGCCGTAAAGATTCGCCTTAAGCGCTTTGGCAAAATGCGCGCACCGTACTACCGCATCGTTGTCGCCGACTCACGCACCAAGCGTGACGGCCGTGCCATCGAAGAAATCGGCAAGTACCACCCGACCGAAGAGCCCTCATACATTGAGGTCAACTCCGAGCGTGCCCAGTACTGGCTGTCCGTCGGCGCCCAGCCGTCCGAGCAGGTTGCAGCCATCCTGAAGATCACCGGTGACTGGCAGAAGTTCAAGGGCCTGCCGGGTCAGGAAGGCACCCTGAAGACCAAAGCTGAGAAGGAAGCCTTCGTTGCCCCGGAAAAGGGTTCCGTGATCATCCCGGAAGCCATCACCAAGAAGGCAGCCAAGTCTGACGCCGCCGAGGCCGAAGCAGAGACCACCGAGGCTGAGTAAATTGCTGGCAGACGCGCTGGAACACCTGGTCCGGGGAATCGTTGATTCCCCGGACGATGTCAAGGTCAGCTCGAAGAGCAACCGCCGCGGGGACACCCTCGAGGTGCGCGTTCACCAGGATGACCTCGGACGGGTGATCGGCCGCCAGGGCCGCACGGCACGCGCGCTGCGCACCGTTGTGGCAGCCCTGGCCGGCGGCGAACCGGTAAGGGTTGACGTCGTCGACACCGACCGCCGCCGCTGAGCGTCCG
>NZ_JARHXQ010000370.1:0-3348 GCF_029222765.1 Arthrobacter sp. Cr_A7
TTGACCTGCGCATTTGTCCCGGTAACTGTTGCCGGCCTTGGGTCTTCCCGAGCCCCGTCCGGGCCCCTCTCCGAAACGCCGATAATCTACATTATGTAAAGTAGCGCTAATCCGGACCCTCCCCGGGCTAACGCCGGGACCCTATCCCAGCGCCCACTAAGGCGCCGACACCCAGGCCAAGCGCGAAACCCACCACCGGGCTGTCGAAGACTGCCAGGCCGAGGGTGATTCCAACAGCGGCGCCCAAAAGGCAGCAGATCCACAGTGGCTTGTTCACAGGACCTCCAGGGTGGGCAAAAGTACTCGGAACGCCTAAACCAGTAGTTACTTCATCATGCAGTAGCAGCCGGCCACAATGGACCGTTCACAGGTAGCCCGCCGGGAAGATTCGGGTACCTCACCACGGGTGCCAAACGACAGCCGGTCTTCTATCGTCGTTCGCACACGCCATCTTCGGCTTCTGCCGGCAGTCATCGCGACATTCCTTCGCCGGCTTATGCAGACGGCTTCGGTGCACAACAGCCAGGAATCATCATGCCGCTTTCCCCTGAACCCGCAGAAAAAAGCGCGGTGTTGTCCCCACTCCCCCAGGCATCCGGAACGCCTGAGACCGCCCGCGAGGACGCGCTCCGGCAGGCCCCGGGCAGGCCGGTGCTGATGCTTCGCCCGGCGCCCGTCAAGGTCCGTGCCATCACCTGCCACGCCATCGCCTACACCGTCACGCATGTCCTCGTGGAACGGGACGACGACGCCGGATACCAGGCAAGCTGGGAGGCCAGTTGGCTGGTGCGCCGCCTGTAGTAACCAAGTATGGGGGTACTCGAATTCGAGTACCACTTACGCATGTTGACGTCAACCGGCCGCCGTAGTCTCGAATTCAGGGCAGCAGCTTTCAGGGCTTCTGCCAACGCTCCAGGTGGGCAGATCACGGTGATCTCTTCTCCTGAGGATTGATTGCCGGCCGGATCCTTGCTGAAGCTCGAGGAACAGGACTTACTACCCACGACCGGGGTGTATCCCCGCTCCTTTGTCCAGCTCCTATGCGAGGGTTCCATGACACTTCCATCGCCATCTCCTTCATCCCCTGCGGCACCTGTCTTCTTCGACGCAAGCGGCAAGCGCTGGCGCCGGATTCTCAGCTGCCTGCTTGCGCTCATGCTGTTGATGGTCCTGTCAGTTGTGATGGTCCTCCCCGCCGCCACGGCCCCGGTCCACTCCGGGCAGCAGAATCAGGTCGCGACGTACCCCAGGCAATTGCTGGACCTGCAGGACCTGGAAAACATCCCCAGGATCGGAGTGGACCTGGGCGAGGCTACGTTCCACAGGATCGCAACGGTAGAAAATAAGGACGGCAAAGTTCTGCTGAAGGATCCCTTCAGTGACACCGTCTGGCGGGAAGCCACACCGGAAGAGTCAAAGCTGATCGGCGCCAGTCCGTATGTTGTGGAGGCCTACGGCAAGACCAAAGAGCGCACGCTCATGCTGACATTCGATGACGGCCCGGATCCCAGGTTCACGCCGGAAATCCTGGACCTGCTGTCCCGCGAGGGCGTACCGGCCACGTTCTTCACTGTCGGGGACAACATCGTCAAATATCCTGACATCTTCCGGCGCATAGTCCGGGAAGGCCACATGGTGGGCAACCACACCATGTCCCATATCGACTTCTGGGCCCACGATGATGCCTTCAACCGCCAGCAAATCATCGGAACCGACCGGGTCATGCGTGCCGCCGACAACTACGAGTCGCGGTTGTTCCGCATCCCTACCGGCGACCCGGAGAACAACACGCTGGCACTGCTGCAGTCACAGCAACTCGGTTATCTGCACGTCAGCATGGACCTGGACACCAGGGACTGGGAATACCTCCCGGAAGCCGAAATCCCCATCCCGGAGCTGAACGGCGAAGGACACATCGTCCTCCTCCACGACGGAGGCGGGGACCGCAGGGGAACCATCGAGATGCTGAAGAAATTCATTCCCCAGGCGAAGGCGCAGGGCTACACTTTCGCCACCCTGCAACCCTTGCTGCCGGCCGACTACGTGCCCCAGCACAGCGTGCCGGCAAGCGTTGAAGACAACGTAACCCTCGCGGCACTGACAACCTACCTGGTGACCCCCAACCTGCTGCTGAACTGGCTGTTCTGGTTCGGCATCGGATCCCTCACCATCCTCACGTTCCTCTTCGTGGTTCTGGCCATCGTCAACAACAGGCGCCAAAAGAAGCGCCGGTGGGAGGAGATCGCCGAATCAGAGTGGCCATTGGTCAGCGTGATCCTGCCGGTCTTCAATGAAGAACTCGTGGTGGCGAAAACGCTCGATGCCCTTCAGGCCAGTGACTACCCCCGGCTGGAGGTCATCGCCATCAACGACGGCTCTACGGACAGCACCCTTGCTGTCCTGAGGGAGTATGCCGAATCATGGCCCGGCCTCCGGGTCCTCGATCAGGCCAACGGTGGCAAATCCGCAGCCAGCAACTATGGAATCGAAGAGGCGCGCGGAGAAATTGTAGTGACCCTGGATGGCGACACGCTTTTCGAGCCCCAGACGATAAAAATGTTCGCCCGTCACTTCCTGGCTCCCCGGAACGGCAAAGAGGTTGGAGCCGTTGCCGGGCACGTGAAGGTCGGGAACCGGCGGAACATCGTCACCGCCTGGCAAAGCCTGGAGTATCTCTCCGGTATTTGTGTCACCCGCATGGCAGAGGGCCTCATGGGCGCGATCTCCATCGTTCCCGGAGCGTGCGCTGCATGGCGCCGTGAGGCACTGCTGAAAGCCGGCGGATACTCCCATGACACACTCGCTGAAGACGCCGACCTGACGCTTTCCCTGCAGCGCCTGGGGTACAGCATCGTCCAGGAAAATGAAGCCGTGGCGTGGACTGAAGCGCCCCTGACGTTCCGCGGGTTGTTCAAGCAACGGCTGCGCTGGACATACGGCAACTTCCAGACCCTGTACAAGCACCGCCGCATGCTGTTCAACCCGAAGTTCGGGGCGCTGGGAATGCTCACCATGCCCTATGCCCTCATTTCCGTCCTTGTCCCGCTGCTGTTTATGCCGCTGACAGTCGCGGTGGCCTTCATCAGCCTGAGCCGCGGGGAATGGCAGGCCATCGCCATCTTCTCGGCGTTCGTGGCAGCAACCCACCTGCTGATTTCGATCGTGGCCGTGATCATGGTGCGGGAAAACCCCCTCCACCTGCTCATGGTGCCCATCTACCGGCTGATCTACGAACCGCTGCGCGCCTACGTCGTCTTTGGTTCGGCGCTCCGCGCCCTACGCGGTTCAGCGGTGGGGTGGTACAGGCCCGAACGCACCAACAGTGTCATCCTGGCAGACCTTCCGGGC
>NZ_JARHXQ010000371.1:0-3256 GCF_029222765.1 Arthrobacter sp. Cr_A7
TTGGGCCTGGCTCCCCTACTGTCCCGGTGCCCGATAGGACGGCGTCTTCTTGGCGGCGTTGTCGAGGTCTTCCACGGTCAGGAGCGGCTTCAGACGGACGTTGACGTTCCCCGTCGAGTTGATCAGCAGCGACAGCGCTGCGGCGCTTGCATCATCCGGGGCCTCAAAAACACCCAGGACGTCGTAGTAACCAAAGGCGTAGTAGAAGCTCTCCAGTGAGCCTCCCACCGAGCCGAGGGCCTCCACCAGTGCGTCCCGCCGCGCGGTGCCGCCTTCCTTCATCAACCCTTTGATGCCCTGGCCCACGTACGTCGCTTCAAACAGATACTTTGGCATGGTCTTTTCCCTTTCCTGCATCTTCATCCCGGTTGTCGCCGCAGGAACTTCATCCCGACCCTGAGGACACCGTTGTAGCAGGGCCGAAGTGGCACGGAGCGGCGCCTCACTCGGTGATAACGGGGTGATTGCCCCGCTAGCGCAGACGCTATTCCTCGGGTTAAGGGCAGTCAATATGCTGGGGATACCTAATGCCCCGGCACCTCCACCGTGGCCGGCACCGCCACCGTGGCCCAATCCTGCGGAGACGAAGCAGCCGGGGCAGGCTACGGCTCAGCCCGGGTCAAGAGCCATGCTGCGTCCATGTCCGGCTTGGGCTTTGACCGGCGAACCTTGCGCACCAGGACGATGAACGGCAGGAGCAGCAATTGGAGAACACCGGCTGCAATCAACAGCACAACGATGAGGACGACGATGGGTAAGTACAGCATGAACACGCCGGCAAGGGTGGCAAAGTACCCGAAAGTGAATCCGATAATTGTTCCGGTATCCATGTCTACCCCGAAGAACTAATTACCGTGAACCGGATGAAGCTTAATGATTGTTTGTTGTCGGCGGTGCGACGCTTGGCAGAGCCCTCCATGTGCGGACTTTCCTGACTCCCGGCATGCGGTGCCGGGCTGAATGGTGCCCGCTTATTGGGCGTACTCGGCGCCAAGGCCTGTATGCGAGTTCGCTGTTCTGGCCGGAGGGAGGGGCAGCCGAAGCCACCACCGACGACCCTTTCCGGCGGCGCCGCAATCGTAGGAGTACGAAGACCGTTAATCCCATCCAAGCGAAAGCTGCACCGAAGATTAGGACTACTGACGGGATCGTACCCATGCCTGAGTGTAGGCCCGGAACAGGCTGCAGTCCTTACCTGTTTTCTGAGTGCTGACTACTCGTGATACCCCGTTGGTACCTACTGCGCAGGTCTTCCAGTCCGAGCCAAATACCCTTTCTTCTGTCACGCCGCCGGCCGTAGGCTATGGGCATCCATCCCACACAGGAGGCACCCATGCGTACGGCAGAACCCATGACTGAAACCGAGCAGCTCCACCATCTTCTGGAAAACCTCACCACCCGTCTGGCCAGGGGCAAGGAATGGGCCACGCCCGGCGTGCAGGCTGCCCTGCAAAGAGCAGTGGCCGGCCTGGATACCGGCATCGAAACTGCGTCCCCGCGCCTGCAAATGCTTCTGCGCGCGCTGGCGGACGAGCTTGCAGGCGGTGTGGAAACGCTGACTCCCCGGGTGCGGGAACAGTTGAAGCGTGTTGGGCCGAAAGCCACTGCCGAGGTCCCGGTGGAAGCGGGTCGGTCGGCAGCCAGGACATTGTGGTGGCTCGGCGCGATGCTGCTCGCGGCGGGGGCCGGAGTGGGCGTGTGGCGCTCCTTGCAGGCATCAGGGGAAGAGTCTGCGCCCTCGCTAACTGTGCAGGAGACCGGCAGCAAGAGTTCTGATGATGACCCCGAGCTCGCCGCTGGCCGGATATAAGGGCTTCGTACGCGGGGCGCACCAGAATAGTTCCGCCGCCGCAAAGCCGGGCAGGTGTTGAAGAAAGTCTCCGCAGGGCCCGCCGAGCAACTGCGCGACCTTTGAGGTGAGCGGCTTGCCAGATCAATAGTAAGCGTGCTTAGTATTGATCTGGCGCAAAGCCAAAGGCCCTGAAATCAATCCAAGGAGACACCATGTTTGCCAAGGAAAACATTGACACCCTGCTCAACGCCGGCGGTAACGTCCTGAGTGCTGACGGGGACAAGATCGGTTCCATCGGCCAGGTCTACGCCGATGATGAGACAGGCCAGCCCTCCTTCGTCACTGTAAAGACCGGGCTTTTCGGTACGTCCGAATCGTTCGTCCCGCTGGAAGGTGCACGCACTGAGGGCAACGACATTGTTGTGCCTTACGGCAAGGACCAGGTCAAGGATGCACCGCGGGTCGCTGAAGACGGCCATCTGGAACCGGCCGAGGAAGATCGGCTGTACACCTACTACAACCTCGGTGGTGGTACCTCCTACAGCGGGACCCCTTCCCGGACCGGCACAGCCGACACCGGCGAAAGGACGGGCACCGTGGGCCATGACACCTCCGGCCCAACGACTGATGATGCAATGACCCGGTCGGAAGAGCAGCTCCGCGTCGGCACCGAAAAGCAGGCCGCAGGCAGGGCCCGGCTTCGCAAATACGTCACCACCGAGAACGTCACCAAGACCGTACCGGTGCAGCGTGAAGAAGTCAGGATCGAGCGCGAACCCATCACCGACGCGAACGTCGGCGCCGCGATGGATGGACCCACGATCAGCGAGGAAGAACACGAAGTCATCCTCCACGAAGAACGCCCCGTGGTGGAAAAGGAGACCGTCCCTGTCGAACGGGTCCGCCTGGATAAGGACACCGTGACCGAAAACGTCACCGTCAACGAGGAAGTCCGCAAGGAAAACATCGACACCGACGGAACCGGCGGCACCCGCCGCTAAACCAATTTGTGCACAAGGGCCCGGGCACCAACCCCCGGGCCCTTTGCATGCCGTCCAGACAGCAGGGCTCCCGCCGGGTTGGCAGAGCGAACCTTAAGAAACTGATGGACGATTTTTGGCTGCAAGTGCGGCCAGGTCCCGGATCAGCCGCTGGACTTCATGTTCCCGGCCTCTCCGGGGCGGGGTCAGTTGCGCCGAGCACGGCCTTACCAGGCGGCTCTTAGGCGGAGCTGGAACAGGAGCGGACTTTCGCGGCTCCATTGACGGCCGCGACTCCTTTGCCCCGAGCGGAATATCCATGCCCATACGTCCCCCTCGACGTAGTTGTTCTGCTGCCCTGTGAAAAACACTTTAGGAAGCCAGAGGACCGGGCGGAAGCGCATATGTCCATCATCGGGATTTATTGTGCCGATCTTGATCCTTCGCTGCGCCACGGGGGCATCTGCGGGCCATCAAGCACCGG